>JAAGZR010000027.1 GCA_024206155.1 Aliivibrio sp. | reverse complement strand
TCACACTGTTAAATAAGAACACCGTCACTAAGAACATGAACAAGTAACCCATTGGCATGGTTTGGAACAATGACGCTTGTGCATCACGAGACGATTCATACTCACCGCCCCACTCCAAGCTATAACCAGTAGGGAAATCAAGCGCTTCAATTTGTGGCTGTAAACGCTTTTGTAATGTTGCGGCAGTCTCTTCACCTAAAATATCAGGGTCTGCCATTACCGTTAGCATACGTTTACGGTTTTTACGTACAACCAGTGGATCTTCCCAAATCACGTCATAACCTAGCACCACTTGTTGTAATGGTATGTATTGTGACAGTGCTGGACTCCAAATTTTCATACCTTCAATCGTGCTGATATCTACACGTTCATTTTCAGGCAAACGAGTAACGATTGGCATCAATGTTGTCCCATCACGATACACACCGATTGCTTTACCAGAGAACGCCATTTCAAGCAGCTCATTAACATCTGTTTTGGAAATACCGTATCGACGCGCCTGACTTTCGTTAAATTGAGGCTCAAGTACCTTAGTACGCTCACGCCAATCATGACGTACGTTTGTTGCGCCTGGATCTTGATGCATTACCTCAATAACTTGTTCAGCTAAACCACGCAATATAGTCGGATCAGCACCTACAATACGCGCTTCAACTTTCGCACCACCACCCGGCCCTAATTCAATCAGTTTTAGTTTGTATTGAATTTGAGGATAGTTGGCTTCAATATGTTCACGAAACTTCTCCATCAAGTCAGGCAGCGCTAAGTAATCATCTACACGGGTCATGATCTCACCATAAGCGGCATAGCTCTTCTCTGGTGCGTAAGTCAGCATGAATCGTTGTAGACCTTTACCTGCGGTGGTTGTCACGTGTTCAATATGATTTTGCTCTAAGATCCACTCTTCTAACTCTTTTAATGTTGCATTAGTCGAGCGAATATCTGTCCCTTCAGGCATCCATACATCCACCATAAATATTGGGGTTGTAGAAGATGGGAAGAAAGACTGTTTAACTTTTGTAAAGCCATACATGCTGCCGCCAAGTGCAATAACCAAGATGATCATCGTCACCGCTGAGTTACGCATACAAAACTCAAGGAATCGCTTATAAATAACAAAGATCATCCCATTGTATGGATCTTTTTCTTCTAAGCTTTGCTCGTCATTTTGCACTGTCTCTTTAAAGAACAAAGAAGCGAAAAACGGAGTAAGAGAAATGGCGGTAAACCAACTCAGCATCAGTGAAATAAGTAGAACGGTAAATAAGGTGCCACAATACTCACCAGTCGCATCGTCAGATAAACCAATTGGCGCAAACGCGGTAACGGCAATAACGGTTGCACCTAATAATGGCCATTTCGTTTGCGTTACAATATCGGTAGCCGCTTGCAGACGAGTTCGTCCCTTTTGCATACCAATGAGTATACCTTCGACCACCACAATGGCGTTATCCACCAGCATACCAAGAGCAATAACTAAAGCACCTAAAGAAATACGTTGTAAGTCAATCCCAAAGTATTTCATAAAGACAAATGTGCCTGATACTGTCAGTAATAGAATAAGTCCAATAAGTAAGCCTGAGCGTACGCCCATGAAGAACAGTAAAACGATAATAACGATAGCAACGGCTTGACCAAGACTGACCACAAAACCACTTACTGATTTGTCTACTTCTTTTGGTTGGCTATATATTTCTGAAATATCAATACCAATGGGTTGTTGCTCTTTCAATTCTAACATTCGTTGATCTACCAGTTTCCCGATCTCGACAACGTTAACGCCAGCACTAAAAGAAATCCCCATATTCAAGGCAAAGTTACCATTAAAGTTAACTAAATTGGTTGGTACTTCAACATAACCACGTTTAACTTCGGCAATGTCTTTTAGATAAATTAGCCCCTGAGCACCACCTTCGGTAATAATTAAATCACCAAGCTGCGACACATCTTCAAACTCGCCCGTTGGATGTATTTGAACGTATTCAGATCCTATTTTTACCGCACCTGCACTCGATACCGTATTTTGATTTGAAAGTAGACTGTACAGCGTCTGCGGTGAAATACCTAAGCTTGTCATGCGTTTCAAAGAAGCTTCAATAAAGACTTGCTCTTGCTGTACGCCAGATACTGATACCTTGCTTACCCCATCAACAAGCTCTAATTCACGACGTAGATAATCAACATAATCAAGTAACTCTTTATACGAGTAACCTTGGCCTGTTACTGCCAAAAGTACCCCATAAACATCACCAAAATCATCAATGACAGACGGTTCACCAACACCCGGTGGCAATTGACGCTTTAAATCATTAACCTTACGACGCAGTTCATCCCAAATTTGTGGAAGATCATCAGGTCCATAATTGTTTTTCATGGTTACCGTTATTTGTGATAAACCTCGACTTGAGAGTGAATTCACTTCATCAACATAGGTTAATTGTTGAATTGCTTTCTCTAAAGGATAGGTAACCTCTTCTTCCACCTGTTCTGGGGTTGCACCTGGGTAGTAGGTTATTACCATGGCATCTTTAATGGTAAAGGCTGGATCTTCTAATCGCCCCAAGCCAAAGAAAGCAGATGTACCACCAATCATAAAGATCAGAGTCAACATCCAGCTAATGACTTTATTTTGTATAAAGTAAGCCGCAATTCCTTTTTCTTGACTCATTATTTATCCTCCGTATTGATGATATTCACTTGTAGGCCGTCACGTAATCGTGAAACGCCGGCAATCACAATACGATCTCCTGTTGAAACACCATCGACAACTCGTAATCCAAACGATGTCGCTTTGGTTGTTACTACTTTTTGTTTTTTTACTTTATTATCAGAATCGACGACCCAAACGTATTTTTCTTTTTTATCAATGTCATCACCATCTTGATTAAAGACGGCCTCAATAGGGATCACCATGCCGAACTGATTAGAAAGATTTAAATCATGTTGATCTGCTGTCACCTCTACCGCCATACCATCTAAAATAAATTGGTCTTCTGGCATTGGCATGGTTAAGGTAACAAGATACGCTCCAGATTCTGGATCTGGCTCTGTTGTGTATTCTTTAACTTTGGCTTCATGTGTGCTGCCATCATCAAGACGAACTATGGTTCTTATTTGATCAATGACACCTTGATTTGGTTGTTTTGAATATAATTTATCAGGTACTTGAACAATAATATCAACGGAATCTTTGTTGTTAATATTCACTATTTGCTGACCTACTTGAATTGTTTCAAATTGCTCAATACTTACTCGTGAAATAACACCATCAATTGGGGCTTTTAGTTCAGTAAAACTCAGTCGAAGTTTCGCTAGCTCTAAGTCAGCTAATGCAATTTGGCGCTGCGCAGCTAATTCATCAAATTGAGATTTTGCAAGTAGACCTTTCTCAACTAAAGGTTTTGAACGTTTATATTGACTGTTTGCAACACTGTATCTTGCGCGGGCATTATCAACATCGATGTTGTAGTCGGTTTTATCTAATACTGCTAATACTTGCCCTTTTTTAACCGTCTCACCTGGACGAACATTAAGTTCCTTAACTTCACCAGAAAGTCTAAAGCTTAAATGGGAACGATCAGCCGCTGTTGCAACAGCTGGAAGATAAAGACTATCGCTAACTAAACCTGAATCAATATTTTTAACGATAACGTTAGGAGCTTCTATTTCTGAATCCATAGGATCTTGACTACAAGCAGTAAGTAATATCGCTGTTGAAAGTAAGGATAGTTTCATTAATTTCTGCATAATTATAATCCTCTCTCCTTAACCCATTTGCGTACTTTCATTCCTTCTTCTAGCCCAGAAATACCTGAAGAAACAATTTTCTCAGAATCATTAAGCCCCGAAATCACTTGTCGTTTTTCATTCAACTCTATCGCAACTTTCTCAACAATACCTTGTTCAGATACACGCCAGACATAAGTGGTATCACCGTCTTGTTCAATCGCTGAAAGCGGAAGCTTCTCACTGCCACCTTTTGGAATCGTTACTTTCACTTGGCCTGACATTCCCGGTAATATGCCTAAGTTTTTTGGTCTTGGCATGCTCATTTTTACCGTGTAGCTTGATGTTTTACTGTCCGCTTCGGTATCAATTTCTTCAAATTCTAACGGAAAACTAACCGTTGGGAATGAATCGAAAGTAACGGAAGCGGAGACTTGGGTAAAACTAAAGCGTTGCAATAGATAATCAGGAAGTTGAAAGGCCACATATAAGAGATCATTGGTTTGAATATGCATAATGGGTTGCTTAGCTGTGACGTATTGATAATTTTCAGCAGGTAATAACGAAATGGTGCCATCATAAGGAGCAGTTAATTGGGTATAGCTTAAATTAGCACTGGCTTGATCTAACATCGCTTTCGCTGTTTTTCTATTTGCTACTGCACTGTCATAATCTTGCTCTGATACCACTTTATCTTTGCGCAGTTTTTTAATACGTTGATATTGAACATCAATGAGTCTGTACTGCGCTTGTGCTTGTTTTTGAATTAAACGGTACTCATCAGGGTTTATTGTTGCTAGTAACTGCCCTTTGGTAACTAATTGACCCGCATGAACATCTAAGCTATTAAGTTGACCGGGAACTCGAAAGGCAAGAACCGCTTTATCTCCGGCTTCAGCTTGTGCTGGAAACAATCGAGAAGTTTCGTGATCGCCAACAGTGACGGTCATTATTTTTGCTGGTCGCGACTCTGGTTCAGCAATCAATGGCGCTTGTTTTCCGCAGCCAATGAGAAGCGTTAGACTTAACACCGTCGCTACCATCGTTTTTTTGAACATAAACCGTTCCTTGTTATGGTATGTAAAAAAATGATTCCTTATATCCCTACCGTCATCCAATCAATAAGAATAATAAGTTATAGAAATTTTCTTATTTATTCTTTTTTATGATTTTTCCCTTTTTCATACTCAGTACGAAAATCAGGCATAATTTGATCGCAAATACCAAAATAGGGTGCTTCACGTAACCCTAAAATATAGGCTTCTTGAGAACAATAGATAGTCGTACCAGAGGTATGCCCTTCAAGGTACGCATTATAGAATGCCTCCGTAACCTCCTCCTCTGGGTTTACACTTTCTAGTGTCTCCTTTTCTTGAATTAAAAAGCCATTTTTTGCTCTTTGCTCTCCATATTGGAACCAATCATCCATATTTTTTTCTTTTATTTCAGATTGTGAAGCTGTGCAGCCAGCTAATAACAGCATCATTAGACTAACAACTTTCTGCTTCATATTTCCTCCAAGAACATTCTAAATTACAAAATATCAATAACATACTAACTCAGTTTAGACTTAAATAGTTAACATTAAAAATACAAGTATAAAAAAAGCACTCAATCTATGAGTGCTTTCTTAAGTCCTAGAAAGATAAATCAATTAGTTCATTTCAGCGATTTTAACTTTCCATGTATCTGGACCGATTTGATGTGCATTTGCCCCTGTTGAATCAACAGCAACCGTTACTGGCATATCTTCGACTTCAAACTCATAAATGGCTTCCATTCCTAAATCTTCAAAAGCCACTACTCGTGCTTTTTTAATCGCTTTAGCTACTAAATAAGCTGCACCGCCTACCGCCATTAAATACACGGCTTTTTTATCTTTAATAGAAGCAACCGTTGCTGGGCCACGCTCTGCTTTACCAATCATGCCCATTAAGCCCGTATCAAGCATCATATCGGTAAATTTATCCATACGAGTGGATGTTGTTGGGCCAGCAGGGCCTACGGCTTCATCACCAACCGCATCAACTGGGCCGACGTAGTAAATAAACTTCCCATTGAAGTCGACGCCCTCAGGTAAACCCATACCGCTTTCAATCATGCTTTGAAGGCGTTTATGTGCCGCATCACGCCCTGTTAATATCTTCCCTGTTAACAGAACCGTTTCACCCGTTCGCCATTCTTGTACGTCTTCTTTTGTGATCGTATCAAGGTTAACTCGGCGTGTATTAGCACCTGCTTCCCACGTAATATCTGGCCACTCTTCAAGTTTTGGTGGTTGTAAGTCCGCCGGGCCTGAGCCATCAAGTGTAAAATGAACATGACGAGTCGCTGCACAGTTTGGGATCATGCATACGGGTTTTGATGCTGCATGAGTTGGTGCTGATTTGATTTTTACATCAACAACGGTTGTTAAACCACCAAGGCCTTGAGCACCAATGCCAAGCTTATTCACGCGATTAAAGATATCAAGGCGAAGCTCTTCTTCTGCGTTTTCAGGACCACGATCGATCAACTCTTGAATATCGATATGCTCCATTAGTGATTCTTTTGCTAATACAGCTGCTTTTTCAGCGGTTCCGCCAATACCTATACCTAGCATTCCTGGTGGGCACCAACCTGCTCCCATTAAGGGTAAGGTTTTTTCTACCCATTCAGCCACATCATCTGAAGGATTTAGCATCACCATTTTTGTTTTATTTTCAGAGCCGCCGCCTTTTGCTGCAATCTGAATCTCAACCTTATCACCTGGTACCATATTAATATGAACTACCGCAGGCGTATTGTCTTTTGTATTAATTCGCTTACCCGCAGGATCAGAAAGTACTGAAGCTCGAAGTGGGTTATCTGGATTCGTGTACGCCTGACGAGTTCCTTCATCGATCATTTGCTGGACGGTTAAACCTCCTTCCCAGCGTACATTCATGCCGATATTAACAAAGCAAGTTACTATCCCCGTATCCTGGCAAATAGGACGATGCCCCTCCGCCGACATACGTGAATTTATTAAAATTTGAGCAATCGCATCTTTTGCCGCTTGGCTTTGTTCTCTGTGATATGCTTTTTCTAGTGCTTGAACAAAATCAAGTGGGTGGTAGTAAGAAATGTACTGTAATGCATCAGCCACTGAGCTGATCACGTCTTCATTGCGGATGATAGTTTCTTTACCAACAGTCATCATTAAATCCTCTTATATATTTGCTTCCATTGCGTGTTAAGTCTGTTTTGTTATTTAGTGACGTGAGCAATCGCCATCTATTATTTTCTTTTAGAACAGTCAATATGATACTCTTGCTCTCCATTCAAGGCTATCGTTGCTCATCACATTCTGGTTATAAAACTTAAAATGAACAATCAATTAGATGCAAAACCACTTATTACCCTACTTGATTATCAATCTACTTCTGTGGTCGATTTATTTTCTGCCATTGAAAGTCAACCTTGGGCAATGCTGCTGCATTCATCAGCCAAAGAACATGTTGATAATCGTTACGATATTTTAGTGGCAGATCCAATCGCGACATTGCAAACCCACCAAGATGTCACTTCTATTAATGTAATAGGAAAGCAGACAGTAACCAGTGAAGCCTGCCCTTTTAAACTGCTTGCTCATTATCAAGAACGACTAACGCCTCATTGCCATTCAATAAATAATCTTCCTTTTATTGGCGGAGCATTAGGTTACTTCAGTTATGACTTAGGTCGCCGAGTTGAATCTATACCTAGTATTGCTGAACGAGATATTCCAACCGCTGATATGGCTGTTGGCATCTATGACTGGGCTCTAATTGCTGATCATAAAACCTGTGCCCTCACTTTAATACAACCACAAGGGAGTAATCGTCTCGATTGGCTACAGCAATTTATAACAATAAAAGAAAAGAAAGCTGATTTTAGTTTAATGTCACAATGGCAATCAAATATGACCAAAGCCGAATATAGCGCTAAATTTGATGCGATTCAGGAGTACCTTAAATCAGGAGATTGCTATCAAATTAATCTTGCTCAGCGTTTTCATGCTCAATACCAAGGTTCAGAATGGTTAGCGTATCAAAAATTGGCATCCCAAAATGGGGCACCTTTCTCTGCATTTATTAGGACCCCAGAACTTACCATCTTATCCGTCTCACCAGAGCGTTTTTTACAGGTAAAAGATCGTAAAATAGAAACAAAGCCAATTAAAGGCACTCGCCCTCGCTCAAATGATCCGAAACTAGACGCTAAAGAAGCTGATATTCTTCGTCATAGTGCTAAAGATCGCTCTGAAAACTTAATGATTGTAGATTTATTGCGTAATGATATTGGCCGAGTCTCCACTCCTGGTTCAGTCAAAGTGCCTAAGTTATTTGATATCGAAAGTTTTCCAGCTGTGCACCATTTAGTCAGCACTATTACTGGCCAATTAGATGATAGCTATACCATTAGTGATTTACTAAGCGCTTCTTTCCCTGGCGGATCGATCACCGGAGCCCCTAAAATCCGAGCAATGGAAATTATTGAAGAATTAGAGCCTCATCGTCGTAACTTATATTGTGGCAGTATTGGTTATATTAGCCGTTGTGGGAATATGGATACGAGTATTACTATACGCACCTTAATCGCCTACCAAGATACAATATACGCTTCAGCGGGTGGCGGGATTGTTGCCGATAGCCAAACTGAACTAGAATATGAAGAGACATTGCATAAGTTAAGCAAAATTTTACCCATTTTATAATTATAAGGATCGGTTTATGGATACGCATTTACTTTCTTATTTGTTACTTCATAAACCAATTGATTACAGTTCTAGTTTACTCTCCCATCCACTACTAACTAGCGGCAGCTTTAAGTCTGCTGCTGTTCTTGTTCCTATCGTAAAAAGAGAATCTGGTTTTAACCTAATTTTAACTCAACGAGCGTCACATTTACGTCATCACCCTAGCCAAATTAGCTTCCCTGGAGGCAAGGCTGAACCCTCCGATTTATCCCTAATTCATACTGCTATTCGTGAAACAAATGAAGAAATTGGCATCGATCCTGCCCACATAAAACCATTAGTAAAACTTAACACAATACCAACAATATCCGGCTATAAAGTAACCCCTATCATTGCATTGATTAATGAAGATTATACCACCGCAATCGATTACGGTGAGGTTAGTAGCACATTTGAAGCACCTATAAATCATCTAATTAACCCAAGAAACACCTTTAAACATCAAATACTTAACAAAAAACATACTTACGATCTGATTTTTATTCCTTTTGACAAAAAAATCATTTGGGGTGTGACCGCTGAAATAATTCACTCAATGAACTACATTACAACTTAGAAAATTTATCATAAATGATAAGTTTTTCTAATAGTTAACTTACAACTACTATGATTAATATCAATTATTTTTAGAACTTGGTTCATCTTTTTTCATTTTCGGATCTGGGTCAAAGTTTTTCTTTTCAAAATAACGACAATAGCGCCGTTCCCAAAATTCCTGTTCTAAAAATTAAGAGTAAAATTATGCAAACAACAAATGCTGCATCAATAGATGCAAAAAAAACAAAGTGGACTTATAAAGACTTCACTTGGTGTCTTTCTCTTTTCGGTACTGCCGTAGGTGCTGGTGTTTTATTCCTTCCGATTAAAGCTGGCGCTGGTGGTTTTTGGCCTCTAGTTATTCTTGCATTAATCGCAGCACCAATGACTTGGTTCGCACACAAAAGTTTGGCTCGTTTCGTTCTTTCTGCTAAAAATCCAAACTCTGACATTACCGATACGGTAGAAGAACATTTCGGTAAGACAGGCGCGAACCTAATCACTTTTGCCTACTTTTTCGCGATTTACCCAATTGTACTTATTTACGGTGTTGGTATCACAAACACCGTAGACTCTTTCATGGTTAACCAAATGGGCATGGAATCTATTCCACGCTGGTTATTATCAGGTGTTCTTATCACTCTGATGACATGTGGTGTTGTATTTGGTAAAGAACTAATGCTGAAAGCAACTTCTGCAATGGTTTACCCTCTTGTATTCATCCTAATGGCTCTTTCTGTATACCTAATCCCTGGTTGGAACACATCTATGATGTCTGTTTCTCCTGATTGGGGTTCAATGCCTTCTGTTGTTTGGTTAGCGATCCCAATCATCGTTTTCTCTTTCAACCACAGCCCAGTTATCAGCCAGTTCTCTAAAGAGCAACGCCGTGTATACGGTGACAATGCAGTTGCTAAAACTGACATGATCACTGGTGGCGCGGCAATGATGCTAATGGGTTTCGTTATGTTCTTCGTTTTCTCTGTCGTTCTTTCTCTATCTCCAGAGCAACTAGCACAAGCGCAAGCGCAAAACATCTCTGTACTTTCTTACCTAGCAAACGTACATGAATCTCCACTTATCTCTTACTTAGGTCCAATCGTTGCTTTTGCTGCGATTACTTCAAGCTACTTCGGTCACTTCCTTGGTGCTCATGAAGGTCTTGTTGGTTTAACTAAATCTCACACAAAAGCACCTCTTGCTACTGTTGAGAAAGGTTCTCTTATCTTCATCGTTGTTACTACATGGATCGTTTCTATCATCAACCCAAGTATCTTAGGTATGATTGAAACTATTGGTGCGCCAATGATTGCTGCTATCCTATTCCTTATGCCTGTATTCGCAATGCGTAAAGTTCCTGCAATGGCTAAGTACAAAACTTCAGCACCTGTGCAAATCTTTACAGCATTATGTGGTGTTGCAGCGATTACTTCTGTAATCTACGGCGCTCTTTAATAACTAGTTTATAAATCTTTATAAGCATTAGTTACACGAAGTTAATAATAATGATAATAAAGCCCCCTCTTTTGGGGGCTTATTCGAGGTAATAACATGATTAGTGTTTTTGATATCTACAAAATCGGAGTTGGTCCTTCTAGCTCCCACACTGTTGGTCCAATGAAAGCTGGTAAAGAGTTTATCGACGATTTACGTGGCATGGGCAAACTGCGTGATATCACTAAAATCACTGTTGATGTTTACGGTTCATTATCACTGACAGGGAAAGGTCACCATACTGATATAGCTATCATTATGGGTCTGGCAGGTAACACGCCAGAACACGTAGATATTGACTCTATTCCGGGCTTCATCGCTCGTGTTGAAGAAACAGAGCGCTTACCTGTTGGCATGCACTGCCATACGGTAGAATTTCCAAAAGAAGGTGGAATGAATTTCCACACAACTAACTTATCACTTCACGAAAATGGTATGCAAATCCATGCGTGGGTTGATGGCGACGTTGTTTACTCTAAAACATACTACTCTATCGGTGGTGGTTTTATTGTTGATGAAGAAAACTTTGGTAAAGAAGTTGAATCATCAATACAAGTTCCTTACGCATTTAATTATGCCTCTGAATTAGTTGATTTATGTAAAGAGAATGGACTATCTATTAGTACATTGGTAATGAAGAACGAACACGCCATTCTTGCAGAAGATGAAGTTCGTACTTACTTTGCAAAAATCTGGAAAACCATGCGTGATTGTATGGAAAAAGGCATGAACACAGAAGGTATCCTACCTGGGCCTCTACGTGTTCCTCGTCGTGCTGCTGCACTTCGCCAGCAACTACTGACTTCTGAAAAGACGTCGAAAGATCCAATGGAAGTGGTTGATTGGGTCAACATGTATGCATTTGCTGTAAACGAAGAGAATGCTGCTGGTGGCCGTGTTGTTACTGCTCCAACAAATGGCGCATGTGGCATCATCCCTGCTGTTTTAGCTTACTATGATAAGTTCATACAAACAGTAACAGAGAAAGATTACATCCGCTACTTTGCAGCTTCTGGTGCGATTGGTGGCTTGTACAAGAAGAATGCGTCAATCTCTGGTGCTGAAGTAGGCTGTCAAGGTGAAGTTGGCGTAGCGTGTTCTATGGCTGCTGCTGGTCTTGCTGAGCTTATGGGTGGAAGTCCTGAGCAAGTATGTATGGCTGCTGAAATTGCAATGGAGCATAACCTTGGCTTAACTTGTGACCCTGTTGCAGGTCAAGTTCAAGTTCCCTGTATCGAGCGTAATGGTATTGCTGCTGTTAAGGCAATCAACGCGACACGTATGGCACTTCGTCGTTCATCTGCTCCTCGTGTTTCACTTGATAAAGTTATCGAAACAATGCTTGAAACAGGTAAAGACATGAACGCTAAATACCGTGAGACTTCTCAAGGTGGCTTAGCGATTAAAGTTATCTGTTAATCACAACAGACTTTACTTAAAGCAATATTGAGGGCATATATCGCCCTCTTTTTATTTCTCCTATTCTACTTTCCTCTTCTATACTAAACATATGCATCAATTTGATGAATAAACCACCTTTACTATTAACAAATGAATCAGTTACTGCAATAATGCAGTCATGCAAATAATTAGTACATTTCAATTATGAATAAGAAAAAACATACTCTTTCACCAAGAGCTCAGAAGTTGAGAGCAGAATGGACAGGAATGGAAAGTGAACATCGTTTCATTTCACACTCATTTAATTGCGTTAAAATCCATATTCATACACCTGATGATGGTATGTATAACCGATCTGTTGGTTGCCTTAAAGAAGGTCGAGAAAAAGCCTTAAAGGAAGCAATTAAGCAACGAAATAAAGTTGGTAAGGAATTATGGGGAAATTGTTGGAGCATGGTTCTTAACTACCCTAGCCTGTTCGAGCGCTTACCCCACAGCTTAGAGCCTGATATCATTACGAAAAAGCGCACCTTGCTTTCAGGTGAAGTACGCACAACAGATTACTATATCGTTCGTTGGAAAGAGATCGTTGATGGTGAATATAAGCCAAAGAGCCGTTTATTCTCTCATGGTAATGGAAACGACAAACTAAGCGCTTACAGTAAAGCAAAGAAAGTCATGCTTGAAGTAAATAAAGACTTTATTCCCATACTAAAAAAAATGGGTCGCTTTAATATCGTTAAAGTACTTTAGTTGTCAATAAGAATATGGCAGTAAGTAATACTGCCATTTTATCATTGATATATTTAAACTACATTCCACCAGCAGTTGATTGCATTCCATTATAATAATCTTGACGGAAAAAAGGATCTATCTTGTCACAGATACCAGTGTACTGCTCCCCCACTACACCTAGCATATAAGCACTTTGACCGCAGTATTCTTTCTGACCTTTGGTATACCCATCTAGATAAGCTTGATAATTCTCTTCGCTTACCGCTTTGCCATCTGACAATTTAACTAATTTGGTTTCTGATTGGACAATCCAACCTTTCATTGCTCTATCATAACCAAAGGCTTGCCAATCACTATCTACCTTGGAGTTTGGTGGTGGTGTTGTTGAGCATGCAGCTAAAAGTAAAACAGTAAAAAGAACCGTTAAGTATTTCATCATTCTGACCCTCTACAGTAAACACGTAATATATTACGTTAAGTGTATCAGCTCAGATCATTAATATTTATAAAACTTGGCTAACCAATAGTAAAAAACCATATAATAAGGTTAATCCCAGTGCTACATGACCACCTTCAGCTTCATAAATATGAACTGAAGTTTCATTGTTATTGCCTTTTTTCTTTCTCAATGAAATCACCATTGCTAATGGAATAAAAATAGCAAGGAAAACTAAAATAACGCCCGCATAACCTAATACAGATAGGAAATGATCTGCAGCTAAACTTGTGCATAACAGAGGTAATATAAAAGTACACACATAAGTCACTACCTTATTGTGTGAAATCATGTCTTTATTTTGGTTATAAAGCGCCATTGCTACCCCAAGAAATGAAGTCAACAACGCCAATGAAGTAAAGATAGAAAGAATGATTTCAATGTATTCATTTTTTGCGCTAAAGGTTTGAATTAAATCTGAAATATTAGAAAAATGAGTTATATCGTCTGCATTCAAATTACCCACAACCGCATAAAGCCATACTAAATAACAAATTAAAGGAATAACAGAACCAAGAATGATCATATTTCTTAGTTGCTGACGGCTTGCTTCTTTGTTGTAGGCAACTAACGATGGAATAACAGGCATTGAAGCAAAACTGGTAAACAGGATCGTACTTGTGCCAAATAGCATACCTTTATCCGTATTTGTTACTTGTGTTAAGTTATCGACAGATATGCTTGGGACCAAAATAATCAAGGTAATCGCCAACATTGATACCATAAATAAGAATAAAACGCGGTTAAGCTTATCTATAATTTGAGTTCCACACACCACAAACATACTTGCGACAAGTGTAAATCCGATTTGCGCAGCTTCTATACTCACCTCTATATCAAACATGGAAAATATGCGCTTTAAAAGATCGGCAGCCCCTAAGATATAAGCAATAATCATACAAATAAGCAGCAAATAAAATAGAGCATTAGTGATCACTTGACCACCTTTACCTAGCGTTCTGTTGGCAACGGTATTGATGCCAAAAGCCAACTCAGTCTTTGAGCATGCCTCTGTTAAAAGTAAAGCCGAATATGTCGTGCCGGTACAAATGACTAGCATTAATAATGTGCTATGAAAAAGACCAAATTGCGCCAATACCATAGGAATAGCTAACATTCCAGCGCCAAGAGCAGTACCTGAAAGGATTAATGCACTGCCAAATAATTTAAAATTCATTACTATTACTTAAATTAGAGATTATTAGCTCATCAAGAGCGAGAAAATACACCCTACCGTTTAAAAAAGTAGAGTGCTATGTAATACCAGTTACATTGCTATGCCTAGATAACTTGAGAAACCAATAAAAAAGTACCAAATGCAAAAGAGAAGATAAGCATTGTAACTCCTCCTTCCGCTAAATAGCCTTTCGTCTGAGTCTCAACTTTTCGAAGTTGAACAACCATTGCAAGTGGAACAAATACCGCTAAGAAAACTAAAATGATCCCGGCGTAGCTTAAAACAGATAAAAACTGATCGGCTGCATAAACAGCACCAAGCAGCGGTAAAATAAAGCTGATCACATAAGTTACTGCTTTATTTTGCTTAAACGTATCTTCATTTTGAGTGAACAACGCCATTGCAACACCTAAAAACGAGGTCAAGAGCGCCAGTCCAGTAAAGCTAGATAACACAAGATTAATAAAAGCATGCTCTGCACTAAATACTGAGATCAGTTCTGATACATTTGAAAAGTGAGTAATTTGTTCAGGTGTTAGGTTACCTACCACTGCATATAACCATACTAAATAACATACCAATGGAATTGCAGAACCGATGATCACCATATTTCTTAATTGCTTTGGCGTTGCTTCATGGTTATATGAAACCAAAGATGGGATTACAACCATAAAGCCAAAACTGGTAAAGATAATCGCACTGGTTTGAACTAATTCAATACCATTTGAATTTGATACTTGAAGGAGATTATCTAATTCGATCCCCGGAACCAAAAATACAAGAGTCAGCAACAGCATGAATAGCATTACAGCAAAAAGTACACGGTTTAACTTATCAATTACTGCAGTTCCAGAAGCAACAATCACACCTGAAACCAAGGTAAATGCAATTTGGCTTTGCACTAAAGATAAATTCAATCCAACATTTCGAAGTAATTTATTGAGTAAATCTCCGGCGCCTAAAATGTAAGCCATCAGAAGACAAATAAGTAAAGCATACAGTAAGCCATTAGTAACTAACTGCCCTCCCTTACCTAAACTTTTACGAGCGATGGTGTTCATACCTAAACCACCACCCACATTAATACTTGCTTCTAACAGCAATAAAGCGGCATAGGTCGTTCCTACAAAGATCAATAACATCAATGCAGTACCCCAAATCAGGCCAAATTGAGCCAATACCATTGGGATTGCCAGCATACCAGCGCCTAGCGCAGTACCTGAAATAATAAGTGAGCTTCCGATTAATTTTAAATTCATTGTTATTCCTTCGTTCTATATTCGAGTTTGAGCTTTAGTTTTATTTTTTGTCAAATTCAACGCGCAAAAAGCCATCCACAAAGATAACGCAGTTGAAATTAGAGCTGATTAATTACGAATAAGAACGGAGAAATCGGAAATACGAGAAGAAGTGAAACGCGAGAAACTGAGACGAGAAAAAACGTAGAGAAAGAACCACTGATGATTTGAAACCAGTATTATGGGGTGAACCCTCTGTAGGCTCTAACAATGGGCCTGATGTTAGTTGGAAAATCATGTGTACATCCTAATTAGTCACATTCCATTTATAAAAATAGACCGTAAATCCCTTACAGACCGAACTACCAAACTAGTAGCCCGAACCATTCTATATAATGAACTTAGCAATGCAACCCTTAAATAAAACTTGTTTACCCTATCCTTAAGCCTCTACTAAGTTATTTATCCATTTCTTGCTTTTTAAACGATAGATAGAAAAAAAAGCCCCAAATCTATACATAAAATTTGGGGCTAACACAAAACATTGTCATTAACATTTATTTCAAATATTGGACGTGAGCTTCCATCTCTTCGCCAATTTCTTTACGCATATTCATCAGCTTAATAGCAGAGTCTCTTAACTTAATGTCTTCCTCTGTCTCTGGTATCCATTCAGGCACTGACGTCGGTTTACCGTTGCCATCAACTGCCACCATGATAACAATACAGTGAGTTGTTAAGCGATTATTCTGTTCTTTAGGGTCACTCGCTTGCACATCAATAGCAATGTGCATTGACGATTTTCCGGTATAAATGACTTTGCCGGTGACTTCAACAAGGTTGCCGACAAAAATAGGCTCAACAAAACGAATACCACCTGCGTATGCTGTAATACAATATTTACCACTCCACCCTGCCGATGATGCATAAGCAGCTAAATCGATCCATTTCATCACTGCACCACCGTGAACTTTACCACCAAAGTTCACATCCCCAGGTTCAGCTAAAAAGCGTAAGGTTATTTCTCGTTTTGTTTTTCCCATTTTAAATTCCTTTTTACTGCATTACATTGTGAAAAATTAACTGGCTTGTTTATATTGTTTTTCTAGCTCACTCACGCCTAAACCGCTGCGTTTGGTGACTTTTATTTGAACCGGAATACGTTCTTTCATTGCTTCAATGTGGCTTATTACACCAATCATTTTTCCTGAGGCGTTTAAGTTATCTAACGCATCAAGCGCCATGTCTAACGTTTCACTGTCTAGCGTACCAAAGCCTTCATCCAAGAACAGTGAATCAATGCTTGTTTTGTGACTAACCAGATCAGAAAGTGCCAATGCCAATGCCAAACTAACAAGGAAGCTCTCACCACCAGATAAGGTTTTTGTATCACGAACCACATCGCCTTGCCATGTATCCAACACTTGCAGCTCTAATCCATCACTGGCTTTACGTTTAAGCTCATAGCGGCCATGCAATCGAGTTAACTGTTTATTGGCTAAATACACCAAGTTCTCTAACGTTAACCCTTGGGCAAATTTACGGAATTTATCCCCTTTTTGCGAACCAATTAATGAGTGTAGATATTGAATATCATCGTATTCTGATTGATACGCTTCAATCGCCTCAAACAGTGCTTTTTGATTGGTTTTACGCTCCCTATCTGAACGCAACGCTTGAGCAATTTCACCTTCACGTTTCACTAACGTCTCAGATTGAGATTTCACTTGAACTAACTCAGCCTCAACCATTTCTTTTGGCATTAATTGCCACTCAACGGCATTTGGCGCTTGATAATGGTGTTCTTTGATTTGCTGTGCACTCTCTAGCAAAGCGCTAGTTCGTTCAATCGCTTGTTGTATTTCTGTCTTCAGATCAAGTAACTGTTGATGTTCTTCTTCTGAAATCAAGGCTGCTTGGAACAGCTCTAGTGTTTCAAATAGGCTTTGTAATAAAGCGTCTTTCCATACATCAGAACGCTCTTCCGATAGTTTTTCACAACTTAAATAACTCTCTTTAAGACTATTCAACTTGCCATCTAAAGCCGCAAGGTCTTGTACTAAT
>JAAGZR010000315.1 GCA_024206155.1 Aliivibrio sp. | reverse complement strand
TGTAAAGCCGCGGGCAGTTCATTAGCTCAACAACGTGTTACCTTCTTAGGTGCAGGTTCGGCGGGTTGTGGTATTGCTGAAGCGATTATTGCTCAAATGGTATCCGAGGGTATTTCTGATGCGCAAGCACGTTCACAAGTATACATGGTTGACCGTTGGGGCTTATTACAAGAAGGCATGCCAAACCTACTTGATTTCCAACAACGTTTAGTACAAAAAGCTGAAAATACAAAAAACTGGGTTTCTGAAGAGCCTAACTACTCACTTGTAGATGTGATACGTAATGCAAAACCAACCGTATTAATTGGTGTCTCTGGTGCTCCTGGTTTATTTAGTAAAGAAGTAATCCAAGAGATGCATAAGCATTGTGAACGTCCTATTGTATTCCCATTATCAAACCCAACAAGCCGTGTAGAAGCAATGCCAAACGACATTATTCGTTGGACTAATGGACAAGCTTTAGTTGCAACAGGCAGCCCATTCGATCCTGTAACTCACGATGGTCAAACCTACCCAATTGCACAATGTAACAACAGCTTTATCTTTCCTGGTATTGGTCTCGGTGTACTGGCAATTAAAGCAACTCGTGTTTCTGATGAAATGTTACAAGAATCAAGCCGTGCATTAGCAGAATGTTCACCGCTTGCCATTAATGGTTCTGGTGCGCTTCTTCCACCCCTGGAAGAGATACACACAGTATCTAAGAAAATTGCCTTTGCCGTTGCTAAAAAAGCAATTGAACAAGGGTATGCACTAGAGATTACTGACGAAGCACTGCATCAAAAAATTGAGCAATACTTCTGGAAACCAGTATACCGTCGCTACAAACGAACTGCGTTTTAATTAAAAATTTCCATCAAAATAAAAACCAGAGAAAAATTTCTCTGGTTTTTTCAACTATATGTTTCTATTACTAATATATAGACTACATAAACTTTAAAAGATACTTATATGAACCATGTGATTTCTTTCTTTAACTCAATGGGAAGCTACTTAACCCCATACATATCTGATATCTCAGTTGCGATGATTGCTTGTTCTTTGGTCATGCTGGGAGGGGATATAAATCGAGCGCTTCGTGCTTTTCTATCTGGTAAACATTTTTTAATTCGTACCTGCACTTTTATTGGTGTAAATGCTTTTGGTTACGGCTTATTAATTGTAAAAGCCTCTCCCTTTGTCTCTTCTGCATTGCGCTCTATTGAACCTGCTTATATGCTTGCTATTGTTCTTTCTACCTTTATTATTATTGGTATGTGGGCACAAAAAAATCGCCAAGTATAATATTTACTCATCAAGTTGAGGCTCAATGAAACTCCCTTTATTTCATCATGTTAAATTATGGTTGAAAATTATCACGCTAATCATAGGGATTATTGCGTCTATTGTTTTACTTGCAGATTTATCTATTTCTTTGTCTACTTCATCTCAATTATATAGCGAAATTGAAACTCTGCCCTCTCAAGAGACAGCTCTCGTTCTTGGTACGAGTAAATACATTCGCCGAACGTTAAATCCATATTATCAATATCGTATTGATGCTGCCATTGAGTTATACAAACAAAATAAAGTAACGCATTTTCTGTTAAGTGGTGATAATGCTCATCGTTCTTATAATGAACCATGGACAATGAAAAGAGACTTATTAAAAGCAGGGATCCCAGAAAAAAATATTACTCTTGATTACGCAGGTTTTAGAACGCTTGATTCTGTACAAAGAGCAACACAAATATTTGATGCGAATAGCCTTACTATAGTTACTCAAAAATTTCATTGTCAACGAGCTGTTTTTATTGCTAACCACTTCTCTATGGATACTGTCTGCCTAGTGGTACCTTCTCCTACAGGGTGGGCAAATACAAAAATCAGAATAAGAGAAATATTGGCGAGAACGAAAGCTTTATTAGATTTGTATATTTTTAATGTACAACCTAAGTTTCTAGGTCCAAAAGAGCCTATCAAGCATGACCGCACAACTTTAGACTAAAAAGCCTTATTACAAATTATATAATAAGGCTTTTTATACAACTATTTTTATACGGCTAAGTGCTGCAATGCTTAATTTCTAAAACGCAGACCATCATTAATACCCATAATATTAGTGCTGGTGATTACTCGATTTCGTCCTGTATTTTTTGCTGTATATAGCGCCTCATCAGCACGAGCAATAACCTCACTTATACGTTCATCTTTCATCTCTGCAACACCTAAACTACAAGTCAGTAATTCATTATGACACCATAAATGATGCTCAATAGTACGCCGAATATGTTCCGCTTTTTCTGATGCTTGTTGTTCGTTATGGTTGGGACAGAAAACAATAAACTCTTCACCACCCCAACGTACTAAAAAGTCTGTATTTTTTATGGCAGCGGTGACAACTAAAACAAACTCTCTTAATATATCATCTCCAATTTGGTGACCAAGATTGTCATTAATCTTTTTAAAATAATCAATATCAAGATAAATGACTGAGAAAGTCAGCTTACTACTACTAACCTTCTGAGACATTTGGTCTAACCAATCACGTACTGCATTTCGATTTCGAGCACCCGTTAATGAATCACGATGCGCAAGCTCCGCAAATTCAACATTCTTCTCTTTAAGGACATCATTTAATTTGCGTAATCGACCTTCACGATAAGCACTTGCTTTAAGGCTTCGGCTTAATCTCTTTTGTTCATATACAACATAACCAATAATGATGATCAACCACATATACAAGATGATTTTGAGTAGTGTATTCTCTTTTATCCATGAACCACGTAGCTCTATACTATTAATGGTTATTTCAAAGTCACCATTTTGTACAGTTGATGAGGTCGCTATTTCGATAATAGATACATTAGAAAATTCTGGAGCGGCATGCTCTACTGGTATTTTATAATCGGCAATCCACCACGTCATGACTTGGAAGTCATCCAAGGCTATTTCTTTGGATCCCGCATTAAAACCAGGTTCGTACTCAACCCCATTAAATTTTAATGATGCCTCATCATTTCGTTTCGTGTATACAGGGTTACTATTTCGCAGATAAAGACGTAATCGACCATTTGGGTCAGCACTTTTATAGTCAATATCTAAAATAAGTGTTGAGTACGATGAAAGATCAATACCTTCAAATACACTGTCAGACAGATGAATAGCTACTTCACAATATGGCCAAGCATATTTTCCTTTTTTCATGGCACAGCGCATTGAAGGTTTGCCATTTTTTTCAACTAAAACAGCCTCACTGATGCCGCCAATTTTTTTATCATCCGCTGCATAATATTGATATTTTTCAGGGCTAATAGTAATCATTTTAGTATCCCCCCTAAAGTGATACCAAACTAATACCCCAATAGATAAGATCAACATTCCTATTGTGATTTTTTGAAAAACTCGCATTGCATTCCTTAACTAAACTTATCGAATTTTTAGACATCCATTCCAAAAAAATAATAACTCACATATTTAGCTTCGCAAAACAAATTTTATCTACTCTAGCTAAAAAGTATAAATTGCACCTTTTTTATGTTCGATATCAAATATTGAATATAATCAGATAACACTTTTGGTAGTGATTATAATGGCTAACTTACTGATACGAAAGAATAACTTTATGACTAACTGTCAATTTTTTGGCTACCCTGTATTTATCATGTCCCTAACTATAGCGTTGAGTTACTAACACCCTGATATATAATTAAAAAAGTGAGATATAAAAATGGTGCTAAATATGAATGCTATTTTTAGCATGCTTACTTAAATGAAACTATTAAATTTAAATATCGAATTGAATATAAATGGAATTGTAATTACTGCCGCCTTTTATACGATTATATTGAGATGAATTTTCAAAAATTGCAGAGCGGTGATGAATACTATAACCAAGCCACACACCATCTAAATCTCGCTGATTAAATAAATCACCCAAATTCACGTCAAAAGAGAAATCTAGATAGTTTAATAACTTACTTTCTTTATACCCTTTTCTATCCATCTCAGACTGTTCGATGTAAGAAACGCGATTGATGTACGATAGGCCTTCAGCAACACCAAATCGCCATTTAGTTGGCCATGAGATCGTCGCGTAAGCCTTAATCGCAACAACAAATTCTGAACTTAAATTTTGTACATCTGATTGCCAATGCTGAACATAGCCAGGAGTTAAGTACAAATCGATGGGCAGTGAAAATAGCTCATCCGTTAAGGGTAGACCATAAAAAACAGACGTCATTTGATTATTATGCGGGTCTTTTTCTGAATCTAAGCGGATAATATCACCAATATTCGACGGCGTAGCCCAACCATGAGCAACTCGCAAATACGGCTTATTACTAATGTCTTTTCTCAAGCTAGTGTTATCAGTAAAGAAACCAACACCTAGGAAATACTCAAATTCCCAACGATTATCAATATATTGACTACTGTATGCACTATTATCTAAACGGGATACATAACTGCCACCAAGAAGATATAGATTAGACGTAACATGATAACGAGACATAAACCCCGCTTTTACATCAACACCTGCACTTAATGTGTCATTGTCGCTGTCATTTAAACCATAGTAATAATTATTAAACTCTGATTCTTTCCATCGAGCTTCTATGCTTGGATTAAACCACCAATCTCCTGATTCTATTTCAGCCCCAAGTCTAAAGTTCATATAAGAGCGAAATTGAGGATCAACCATTAATTCAGTATCAAAGAACCATTCACTATTGATGCTATATCGAGCTTGGATACCCGTATCAACAACATCTCCACCCGCCTTATTTTGAACTTCTTTGGGTAGGTCAAAATACCGCAAACGCATTAATGCACTCAATTGCCAATCACTCTGTTGATATAGGTATACGCCACCTTCCATCCCATTAATAAAAACGTAATCATTCTCGAAGAACATCATTGGAATAAAAGTCGATACTGTTTCACTCTCTGCTGTATAAGGAATACTGGCCGTTCGAATAACCGCTGCAATCCCCCAGTTTTTTTCTTTTTCCTTTGGAGGAACAACCTGCTCTTCTGAGTAAGCCGAACTGGCAAAAAGCAATGGGATAATAATTAAACATAGACGCGTTAGGTTAAAAACATATTTATACAAAAGAAGTACTCGAGATTAAGTTAATAATTATGATTGGTTAAAAGATAAACGAACTAAGCAATTGAAGTGAAATATAATTTCAATCAACTTTAGAATTTAAGTATAGTGTTGATACTAATAAATAGTAATCCATATCTCGAGAAAAAAGCGTGAAAATTTCAAAACTGATTAAAAACTTACAAGATATTCAAGCATCCAGTAACGATGACTTAGAAGTAGTAACCGGTGAAGAGTGGTTTCCAGAGCAATTATTAAATACTTCAGTAAACCATAACATGGCATTCTTGCACTTTGACCGCATGCCTAGTGATATTCCTGCTGAGATTGACGCTCGTGGCTTTCTTGAACATGAAGAAGTACTCATTAAAAAGCTCATTAATAATGTGATTTTTAGTGAACTAGAGCCTGAAGATATGGTTAATAAACTCACTTCGATGTTAATTTTCAGTCATGAAAACATCAGCTCTGATGTGATTGAGCACTTTAGTGAAACCGAAAAATAAAAAGTAGGTATAATACCTACTTTTCATTATTTAATGCTATTACCCAAATGGATACCAAAAGAGACTCGTTTCAACAACACGCTTGGTAATAGCTAAAATCACAATAACTAACAACCCACTAATCATGAGTTTATCTGTTCCTGTTATTACTTTTTCACTAAACCATGTTCTGCTTTTCGCTCTCCCAAAACCTCTTAATACCATAGCATTAGAGATTTCATCCGCTCTATCTAGGCTAGAAAAAATCAATGGGCCAAGTATTTTGGCAATATTACTAATACGAGTAAATACAGGCACGTTCTTCGATAAATCTACCCCGCGAGCTTGCTGTGCATGCATGATGTTCACAAAATCACTTTTTACTTCAGGTAAATACCGTAATGTTAAGCTTACTGCATAAGCAATTTTATACGGTAAACCAATACGGTTTAAACTTGCAGCAAATTCCGTCGGATGCGTTGTAAATACAAACACAAGAGCAATTGGGAACATACTAAAGTATTTTAAAGTCACGGTTATTAAGTAAAATAAAGTCTCTTGTGTAATCGCATAGCTACCAAAAATAGGCATTATCACGGTTGTTGAACCCAGCAGTTCATTGCCTTGATTGGGAGCCAGTAAAAACATAAATACAGCATTCATGCTTAGAACTGTTGCAGTGCCAATCAGCAATGGTTTATACGCTTTAAACGGCACTTTTGTCGCCCTTAGCAAATATAAACCAATCATGATCAATGGAATAATGATCCGCAAATCAAATGTCGTCAAGACTACCGTTATCCATGTTATAAATAGAAGAAACTTAGTTACGCCATTTAAACGGTGAAGCCAAGTATCTAAATCCACATAGTTAATACCAAAACTTTGTTTATTAGTGGACATTCTTTTTACTCTCATGTTCTTCGGTTATGAACTGCTGTATAAAGCCTGTAATATTGGTAATACCTAGCTTCTCTGCTAGCTCATATAAGCTTGTTACGGTTAAATTTGCTTTATTTAACAATTCCGGTTTACTAAAGATATGAGTTACTTTTTGATCAGCAATACATTTACTATCAGCAATTACAATAGCGCGAGTGGTATGCTCTAATACTAGGTGCATATCATGCGAAATAATAAGTACAGTTAAACCAAGTTCACGATTTAGCTGATTAATGAAGCTCAACATCGAAGTATAATTTTGATAATCTTGCCCGGCAGTTGGCTCATCAAGGATCAATAATTCAGGCTCAAGAACTAAAATTGATGCAATAGTGACTCGCTTCTTTTGCCCATAGCTCAATGCATCAATAGGCCAGTGACGAAAACGGCTTAATCCGCATAAATCTAAGGCTCTAAGTACTTTATCTTCTGTTTCTTTTTCTGATAAACCACTATTCACTAAACCAAACGCAACTTCATCATAAATCATATGGTGAGAAATCATATGGTTTGGGTTTTGTAGCACCACTCCCACTTTTTGTGAGCGCTCATAAATAGACAACTCGGCGAAGTCTTGACCATTTAATACAATAGAACCTTGATCAGGGTGTAAAACGCCCATTACAAGTTTTGTTATTGTCGATTTACCCGATCCATTTTTGCCTAAAATAGAGACAAATTCGCCTTTATTCACCGTAAAAGAAACATCTTCTAGTGCATTGATCTTACCATCGTATGAATAGCTCAGGTTTTCAATAGATAAAAGCGTCTCTTCTCTTACCTCTAAAGGTGTTGAAGTCTCATTATCTAAAAACCAAGAATCAACCGCGGGTTTAATTTGATTGTTAGGTATTGATGCTAGATGGCTACAGTTTGCTAATGAGCTAAGGTCAATACCACATCGTTTTAATAACGAAATATACAATGGCTCTCTAATACCGCGCTCTGCTAATAACGGGGATTGAATTAACGC
>JAAGZR010000314.1 GCA_024206155.1 Aliivibrio sp. | reverse complement strand
TACACCACCCATGATAACCAATAGGAACTCTTGGCGAACTAATACTGCAATCGTACCTAATGCACCACCAAGCGCTAATGAACCTACATCGCCCATAAATACTTGTGCTGGGTACGTGTTAAACCATAAGAAACCAAAACCTGCCCCAACAATTGCCGCACAAACGACAACCAATTCACTTGCTTGTGGGATATGTGGGATATGTAAGTAATTTGCGAATTGTACGTTACCAGTAGCCCATGCAATAAAGGCAAAACCAGCAGCAACGAATACCGTAGGCATGATAGCTAAGCCATCAAGACCATCGGTTAAGTTCACCGCATTACTTGTACCCACAATAACAAAATAAGTAAGAAGGATATAAGCAAGGCCAAGTTGAGGCATTATTTCTTTAAAGAAAGGAACCACTAACTGTGTTGCAGCCGTATCTTTTCCATAAGCATATAAAGCAAAAGCGACCACTAACGCAATTGCTGATTGCCAAAAGTACTTCCAACGAGCAATCAAACCATCGGTGTTTTTACGAACAACTTTACGATAGTCATCAACAAAACCAACGGCACCATAGCCTAACAATACAAACATCACTGCCCATACATAAGGGTTTGTCAGATCTGCCCACAAAAATACGGTCACCGTAATCGCAGTAAGAATCATGATACCGCCCATGGTTGGTGTACCACGTTTACTGAAATGCGATTCAGGACCGTCATCACGTACAACTTGACCGATTTGTAGGTTCTGTAACCATTTAATTAATTTCGGCCCCATCCAAAGAGAAATGGTTAATGCTGTGATAATACTTAAAATGGCTCTAAAGCTTAAATATTCAAATAGGCGGAAAAATGGAAAATATTGCTCTAGAAAATTGGATAACCAAATAATCATTATTTACACTCCTTAAGAGCAGAAACCACTTCGCTCATTCGTGAACTGTTGGCACCTTTAACTAGCACGGTAACCTCATTATGTTTAATAGATTGTAATTCTTTAAGTAAGTAGGCGTTCAAATCAGAACGTGTTTCAAAATGGCGGCCATTACATAGCTCACTGATCACTTTTGTGTCATCACCAAATGTCACTACTTGCTCAAATTGATATGGGGCAGCATATTCCCCAACTTCACGATGAAGTGCAAGGCTTTCTTCACCTAGCTCTGCCATATTACCTAAAACAAGCCAACGCTGGCCTTCGAACCCACCCAGTAAATCCACTGCTGCTTTCATCGCTGGAACACTAGCATTGTAAGTATCATCAATAACCTTCAAACCAGAGCCTAACGTTTCAACGGCAACACGCCCTTTTACGCTACCCAACTGTTGTAGCCCTTGTTGAATATCATCTAGTGACGCGTTAGCTTGAATCGCTAAAGCCGCAGCAGCAACTGCATTGACTACATTATGTTTGCCAATAATGCCTAAAGAAATTTGAGTACTTCCTTGAGGCGTATTAATTTGAAAGCTTGGTTCACCCATGCCATTTATTTCAATATTTGAAGCATAAAAATCAGCACTAGAGTTACTCATAGCAAAACTAACGGCTTGTTTACCTTCAAATAGCGAAGACCATTTTGGTAGGCCATTGCTATCTAAATTATAAATAGCGGTTCCGTTTTCTTGTAGCCCTTCAAAAATCTCACCCTTTGCTTTCGCTACCCCTTCAATTGAACCAAACCCTTCTAAATGCGCTGCCGCGATATTATTAACCAGAGCGACATTAGGTTGAGCTAATTGAGTTGTGTATGAGATTTCATTTTGATGATTTGCACCCAATTCGATAACGGCAAAATCATTACTTGGTTGAGAGCGTAATAACGTTAACGGAACGCCGATCTCATTATTAAAGTTACCAGCGGTTGCTAAAACTTCACCAGAGCGAGTTAAAATAGAAGCGAGCATCTCTTTTACTGTGGTTTTGCCACAACTGCCTGTTAAGGCAAACGTAAAAGTATGACAAACCTGATGTACGTGTTTCGCCATTAAACCTAGCGCTTTTTGTGTATCAGAAACAATTACTTGAGGAAGTGAAGTATCAACTTTTTTTGATACAAGAAGCGCGGTTGCGCCTTGCTCTTGTACTGCTGGTATAAAATCATGGGCATCAAATCGCTCACCAATAAGAGCAACAAAAAGCCCTTGAGCCTCAATGTGTCGACTGTCTGTTGATACTGACGATATTTGACAATCAGCCCCAACCAAACGCCCATCACACGCTTTTGCTATTTCGCTAAGTAACATAGTTATCATGATTGTAGCTCTAATAATGTTTGTGCGGTTTCACGATCCGAGTAATGAACGGTCTTATCGGCTAGCACCTGATAATCTTCGTGCCCTTTACCTGCTAGTAAAATGATATCGCTTTCATTCGCTTGGGATAGTGCGAACTGACAGGCTTCAAAACGATCATGAATAACATGTGCTGATTCTGGTGTTTTTAACCCAGCTAGCATGTCATTAGTAATTAAACTTGGATCTTCTGAACGAGGGTTATCATCACTAAGAATGACCATATCCGCTTGTTGCTCAGCAATACTTGCCATCATTGGTCGTTTACCCGTATCTCTATCACCACCGCAACCGAAAATACACCAAAGTTTTCCTTCACAATGAACTCGTAATGCTTGCAACGCTTTATCTAAAGCATCAGGCGTATGCGCATAATCGACAACCACTTTGGCTTTATTATCTGCAGTAAACAACTCCATTCTGCCAATAACCGCATCCAGCTGAGACGCTTTTTGAGCTAACGCATTGATGTCATAACCAAGAGAAAGAAGTGTAGCGAAAGCAACGAGAATATTGCTTGCGTTAAATGCCCCAATTAAAGGCACTGAAAAAGCAACATCACCCCAATCTGAAGAAACGGAAAGTTGAATGCCTTCGGTTGAATAAACAACCGATGTTGCAAATACTTTCTTACCGGAATGAAGAGATATGTTTTCTTCATTTAAAGAAACCGCGACGGCATGAGGCATCTCTTTTAGCCATTGATAACCTACTTGATCATCCGCATTGATGATTGAGTGTGTTGGATTATGAGAAGTAAATAATAACTTTTTAGCTTCAGAATAATTTGCCATATCACCATGGTAATCAAGATGGTCACGGCTTAAGTTCGTAAATACGGCAGCATCAAAAGGTAGCGCATTAACACGCCCTTGAACCAAACCATGAGACGATACTTCTAATGCCGTCAGTTTAGCTCCAATATTCTCAAGCTCGGTCAGCGTTTGTTGTATTTCAATTGGACTGCCCGTGGTGTTCACCGCAGGTTTCAAATCTGATAATAATCCGTTACCAGTGGTCCCCATTACTGCCGCAGGTTGACCCAATAATGTCGTCCATTGAGCGATGATCTGAGAAATCGTCGTTTTACCATTAGTACCAGTAATACCAACTAGTTGCATGCTTCTCTTATCCGCTTGATAGAAAGCCCCAGCAATCGTACTTAACTGCGTATAAAGGGAATCAATATAAACAACAATAGCTTTATCGATAACCTTTACCGTACCAGCAATATTTTCTTCATCAGCGTCAGCAATAACCGCCACAGCACCTTGCTCAATCGCAGATGAAATAAATAGACGCCCATCAACGGCATGGCCTTTAATCGCTACAAATAAACAGCCTGGAGAAACTTGACGACTGTCCAATGTGATAGATGAAATTGCCACAGAATGATTTAACTCGCACCAAGGCAACAGTAATTCAGATAACTGCATCATCATTTTCCTAATTCAATACATCAATATGTTTTACGGTACTTTCGTCTGGCGCCACATTCAAAATTTGTAGCGCATCTTTCATCACTTGACCAAAGATCGGTGCCGCAACTTGACCAGCATAATATTCATCACCTTGCGGTTGGTTTACGATAGTGACGAGTGCGATTCGAGGGTTGCTTACTGGTGCTACCCCCGCAGTCACCGTCATGTATTCATCGCTGTAACCACCACGAACCGCTTTTCGCGAAGTACCTGTTTTTGCTGCAACTCGATATCCAGGAACCGCAGCTCTTGTTGCGGTACCACCTGGTTGAGTTACGGTTTCCATCATCTCTAATACGGCTTTTGCATGTTGACGATTAACGACTTGCTTACCCGGTGTCGGCCCTGTCGTTTTCAAAATTGAAAGCGGTCTGTATTCGCCATAAGCCCCTAACGTCGCATAAGCGTGTGCTAACTGAATTGGCGTAACAGAAAGACCATAGCCAAACGCTAACGTCGCAATTTCAAAATCAGACCAACGACGACGATCAGGGAAAATACCTGTTGCCTCTCCAATTAGGTTTAAGCCTGATGGATCAGCAAGGCCAACGGCAGCATACTCGGCTAGCAGCTCTTGCAAAGGCATTCCCAATGCTAAATGTGCAACACCGATGTTACTTGATTTCTTCAAAATGGTTGTTAGGTCAGCTTTACCCACTTTTGAACTATCACGGACACGACTACCACCAATGCGCATAATGCCATTGCCGGTATCAATGACCGTATCTAAGTTTGCTGTTCCACCATCTAAAGCGGCTAATACTACAAAAGGTTTTACCGTAGAGCCCGGTTCTAACGTATCGGTAATTACACGGTTACGCATTCTAAAGCTTTGCAGCTGTTCACGATTATTCGGGTTGTAAGATGGTGCATTTACCATTGCAAGTACTTCACCTGTCTTAATATCGATCATAACAACTGAGCCAGACATTGCTCGAAAGTCAGATACCACTTGTTTAATTGCGCGATAAGCAATCGCCTGTAAACGCTGATCGATACTTAAGGTTAATGGTTTACCTTCTTGCTTCTCTTTTAGAGAAATATTTTCAACTACGCGACCATAACGGTCTTTACGTACGGTTCTACGACCCGGCTCGCCCGTTAGCCAGCCATCATAACTGCGCTCTACCCCTTCCAAACCATGACTATCAATGCCTGTTACACCAATAACATGAGCACTGATCTCACCACTTGGGTAATAACGACGTGATTCTGCTTTTAAGCCAATACCCGCTAATTTCAGTTTTTCAATATAAGCTGCAACCGCTGGAGATATTTGACGTTGAAGATAAATAAAACGACGCTTTTTGTTTTTTTCAATTTTAGAAATTAGCTCTTTACGCTTAAGTCCTAATACATCCGCAAGCGCATACCAACGTTCAATCTCAACTAAGCCACCTTCTTTATAGATAGTCACCGGATCAGCCCAAACCGCATCAACAGGAACACTTACAGCAAGCTGTTCATCATTACGATCTGAAATGATGCCACGAGCAGAAGGAAGGGCTTTAACACGAATTGAACGCATATCCCCTTGCTTAATAAGGTTATCAGGCTCAATCACTTGAATATAAGCTGCGCGGGCAATTAAGATTGCTAAAGCAAGAAAAACAAAGAAAACAATAACGCCAAAGCGCCACTGAATGAGAGTCGGCGGCGCTTTGGTTATGCGTTTATTATTTTTTTTTCTATTTGGTAATTTCATCGTAGTTTTATTATGACTTCTTTATCTGGCGCAGGACGTTCCATATTCAGCTCATCTACAGAGCGAGACTGAACTCGACTGTGCTCTGCAAGTGCGCTTTCTTCTAAAATCAAATTACGCCATTCACCATCTAAAATATCTTTTTCAAGCAGCAATTTCTCTCTTTCCACTACCATTTGACGGGTATCATGTGTTGCTAATACAACGCCTATCGCACTAATAAATATAAAGAATAATAGAATTGCATGAAGACGACCTACACCAAAAAGGTCTAGGCCAATCATTTTTGTTAAGTTAGATTGTGGCGGAGTTGATTGACTCATAAACGCTCAGCAATACGTAATACAGAGCTGCGAGAGCGGACATTTACATCCACTTCACTTTTTGTTGGTTTAATCGCTTTACCAATAGCCTTCATTTTCGCACTACCCAATGCTTTAATTTGATCTTCAGTTAGTGGTAAGCCGTGAGGTACTTGAGGGCCTTTACTCTCTTTACGAATAAAATGCTTCACCATACGATCTTCAAGAGAGTGGAAACTGATCACCGATAAGCGTCCTTCTGGAGCTAGTACGTCTAATGCCCCTTTTAACGCAGTATCAATCTCATCTAATTCACTATTGATATAAATTCGGAACGCTTGGAATGTACGTGTTGCTGGGTGTTTTTTCTCTTTAAAACTCTTAGGCGCAACCTCTGAGATCAATTTAGCTAATTGACTCGTCCGTGTTAATGGTTCATTTTCCTCGTTTTCACGATAAGCAACGATGCCTTTAGCAATGCGCCATGCGTGTTTGTCTTCGCCAAATTCACGAATAACCCATGTAATGTCTTCTACGTCTGCTCCCAATAACCATTCAGATACTGGCATACCTGAAGTCGGATCCATTCGCATATCTAAAGGGCCATCTTTCATAAAACTGAAGCCACGATCGGCATCATCTAATTGCGGTGATGACACCCCTAAATCCAACAATACACCATCAATCTGTCCAACAAGATCAAGTTCTTCAACATACTGCTTTAGGCCAGAGAAAGGTCCATGAATAATAGTAAATTTTGGATCCGTAATGGTTTTTGCTTCTGCGATTGCTTGAGGATCACGATCAATACTGTATAAGCGCCCATTCTCACCCAATTTTGATAAGATTTGACGGCTATGGCCTCCACGACCAAACGTACCATCGATATAGATACCATCAGGCTTGATAGCTAAGCCATCAATTGATTCATGAAGAAGAACGGATACGTGCTGGAATTGTTCAGACATAGTGAGTATTTACTACCGTGATTATGAAATAAGCGACTGAATTTTAGTTAGAAGTGTAAACCAAAAATACAGGGATGTGTGTCAAATTAGTGATAATTCTAAACCAATGTTGCAGAAAGCACAAAGCCCACCATAACACTACCGAAATAGTACTATGGTGGGCTAAGTTAGGAGCCGACATATAAGCCGGGTTCTGTCCCGCTTGCGCGGTGGTAACCATTCGTCTAGGCCTGCAATCGCTCACAGGCTCAAGCAATCTACCCGCCCCCAAACACGAGCAATGCTATGTGAGGGCCTATTTGATCTTGCTCCGGGTGGAGTTTACCTTGCAACGCACTATTACTAGACGCCCGGTGCGCTCTTACCGCACCCTTTCACCCTTACCTGTGCTTACTTCCTATCCCGAAGAATAAAGAAGATTAAGCCATCGGCGGTTTTCTCTCTGCTGCACTTGTCGTAGGCTTGCGCCCCCCAGGCGTTACCTGGCACCCTGCTCTATGGAGCCCGGACTTTCCTCCCCTCCATCAGTCTCCCGAAGGACATCAATGAAGCAGCGATTACCGAGTCAGCTCTTGAGGCGAATGATATAAGAGTCAGTAATAACTTACCACCTCTTTTTCACAATTCTCTTAATCTAAATGCTCTAAACCCCATTTATACAGTGCATTTTTCTTCACACCGTGAATTTCAGCGGCCATCGCTGCTGCTTTTTTAAGCGGAAGTTCTTTTACAAGAATAGACACTGAGCGTGTTGCCTCAAATGGTAATTCATCTTTAACCTCACTTCTGAAGCCATGGATCAATAAAACCATCTCTCCACGCTTACGGTTATCGTCTTCTTTTATCCATTCAATTAGCTCACCTAATGGCGCGCCATAAATGGTTTCATAGGTTTTTGTTAGCTCACGAGCTAAAACTACTTGTCTTTCTGACCCAAGAACCGTCAGCATATCTTCTAAAGAGTCCATAATACGATGAGGGGATTCATAAAAAATACACGTACGTTCTGCTTGTGCTATTTCTTCAAACTTATCGCGACGCCCTTTACTTTTCGGAGGCAAAAAGCCTTCAAAGCTAAAACGGTCAGAAGGTAAACCCGCCGCTGACAGTGCCGTAATCACCGCACATGCACCAGGTAACGGCACAACATTGACGTTCGCTTGACGACAACGGTTTACTAAATGGTACCCTGGGTCACTAATTAACGGCGTTCCCGCATCTGAGACAAGTGCAATAGATTGACCTTGTTGTAATTTACTGATCAACAGGTCTGCTTTATGCTGTTCGTTATGATCATGTAGCGCAAATGTTTGACTAGAAATACCAAAGTGAGACAATAACTTGCCTGTATGGCGAGTATCTTCAGCGGCAATTAAGTCGACGGATTTTAGCACTTCTAAAGCACGTTGCGTTATGTCGCCTAAATTACCGATTGGGGTAGGGACAATGTACAAAGTTGCAGTCTCTACCACAGATAAATTGTGTTCTGTCATTTGTTTACTATCTCTTCTGCGATTAATATAGGGAATATAGATAGACACCACTATAATCAAAATAATATTTTAGCTGTTCGGGTGATTCGCATCCATAGTAAAAACAGCCCTTTTAAGTAGGACCAATATATTACCCATGGCAAATATGACCCTTAGAAAGAACAGTGTAACACGCCTGATTGCTCCTGTAGCCCTTGCTCTAACATTAGCAGCTTGTTCGAGTTCACCAAAAGCACCTGAGCGTCTTGATATTACTCAAGCGCCAGTAGAAACTAGCTCTGCTTATATTTTAAAAGCCGATCAGCAACAAGGTACTCTTCAGGCTGATTTTTTAATCATGGCTTTAAAGGCATCTGTACAAGAACAAAATTTTGCACTTGCAACTAACCTATTAACACGACTCAAAGGCTTGCAATTATCTCCAACTCAAACGGCCGAAATGCAGCTAAACCATGCAAAAATGCTAAAATCACAAAATAAATTTGATGAGGCTCTGCAAGTTCTTAATTTCGAAGCTTGGTGGAAAATTGAAGACAGCCAATGGGTTGAATACTACCAATTACGTTATGAGATTAACCTATTTAATGGTGACAACCTCAATGCTGCAAGGGAGTTAATCTCTCTTAACGCTTATACTCCTGAAGATCAAAAGCAGCAACTTTGGTCTCAAGTATGGACAAGTATTTCTTCACTAAACAGTGCGAATCTTCAAAGCATTCAATTGGATGAAAGTGAAACCAACTTGCACGGTTGGGTACAATTAGCGACTTACTTAGATACACTAAAGCACTCGCCAGCACGCCTTCAAGAAGCCTTGAATGAATGGCTTCAAGCAAATCCAACTCACCCAGCTGCGACTTACACCCCACAAGAAGTACTTGATATTCTAGCCCTTGAAATTATTCGTCCTGATAACGTTGCTTTACTATTACCTTTAAGCGGCCGTTTTGGACCACAAGCAATACGCGTTCGTGATGGCTTTATTAATGGCATGATGGAGGATAAAGAACGTGGTGAATTTACTAAATTTAAAGTAATTGATACGGGTTCTGCTTCTATGGAAGAAATCATGGCGACGTTAATTCAAGAAGATATCCAATTTGTGGTTGGCCCTCTTCTGCGTAGCAAAATTGAAGAATTCCAATCATTAAATGAAACAAATATCGCTCAATTAGCGCTAAACATTCCAACAGAAGTAAATCCTGAGGAAAACACCTGTTACTTTACGCTTTCTCCAGAACAAGAAGCAGAACAAGCTGCGATTCACATATTTAAACAAGGACATAAACACCCCTTATTTCTTGCCCCACAAGGCACAATGGGTGAGCGTTTAAGCCAAGCCTTCAGCGATAAATGGTACCAATTAACGGCTAAGAAACCATCAATTAGCTACTTTGGTAAAAAGTCGCAATTACAACAAAAAGTAAACAGTGTGTTCGGCATTGAAAGTAGCCAAGCACGTATCTATCAAATGAACGCACTGACTGAGATGGAGCTGGAGTCACAACCTCGCAGCCGTCGTGATATTGATGCGGTTTACCTGATCGCAAAAAGCAGTGAATTAGTGCTTCTAAAACCTTTCATCGATGTTGCGATTAATCCAGAGATTACACCACCTAAGCTATATGCAAGTTCACGCAGTAACAGTGGCCGTCAAACTAAGCTTGTCGAAATCAAAGGCATTGAATTTAGTGATATTCCATTACTGATAAAAGAAGACCATAAATTCAATGCACAATACGATGAACTATGGCCAAAAAGCAGTAATGGTGAAACACGCCTTCATGCTTTAGGCATGGATGCTTATCAATTAATCGCTGAGCTACCACAAATGAAAGCGGTCGAGAATTACCATATGCAAGGTAAAACGGGTGAACTCAGTATTAACCAACAGTGTGTTATTCAACGAGAAATGAGCTGGGCTATTCATGGAGAAGAAACAGAATAAGCGCGCTACGGGTGAATATTATGAGTTGATGGCTAAACGTTATTTAGAACAACATCAACTCATCTTCATTCAACGCAATTTCCACTCTAAAACTGGAGAGCTCGATCTCATCATGCGAGATCGAGACACCTTCGTGTTTGTAGAAGTAAAATATCGCACTACTTCAAATTACGGTTCTGCGCAAGAAATGGTAACATGGCAGAAACAGCGCAAATTACAACGAACCGCTCTCTTTTGGCTCATGAAAAATGGGCTCTCTGTTGAACATACATCTTTTAGATTTGATGTAGTTGCTATCCACGCTCAAGGTCAGGAAATCAACTGGATCAAAAATGCAATTGTTGAAGGGTAAACAATGCTAGAAAACATTAAAGAAAGCTTTACCGAAAGCATCCAAATCCAAATCGCAGCAGCGGAAGCGCTTCCTGATCACATCATGCATGCCTCTCAAGCCATGGTGGCAACCCTATTAAATGGCAACAAAATTTTATGCTGCGGTAATGGTGGGTCTGCCTCTAACGCTCAACAATTTGCTTCATGTTTATTAAACCGTTTTGAAACTGAACGCCCAAGCTTGCCAGCAATGGCATTAACGGCTGATACTTCAACACTGACAGCAATTGCAAATGACTACAATTATGATGAGATTTTCTCTAAACAAGTAAGAGCCCTAGGCCAACCTGGAGACATATTGCTTGCTATCTCTACCAGTGGAAATAGTCAGGATATTCTAAAAGCAATGGAAGCGGCAGTAAGTCGTGATATGACGATCGTTGCTTTAACTGGCATGGACGGCGGTGTGATGGCTGGTCTATTAGGTGAATCTGATGTTGAAATTAGAATTCCATCTCATCGGGTCGCGCGCATTCAAGAAGTCCACCTTTTAACCTTGCATTGTATTTGTGATTTGGTTGACCAGGTTCTTTTTCCACAGCATTCTGAGTAAAAATATGAAGTTAATTAAATTATGTACATTGCTCCTTTCTGCTGTCTTACTTCAAGGTTGTGCAGGTTTATTCATTGCAGGAGCGGCAACCACAGCTTCAGTTGTGACAGACAATAGAACAATGAAAGAACAATTGACGGATAAGAACATTTCGTTAGAAGCAACAGGCTTAGCCAACAAAGCTCCTTATCAATATAATATGCGAGTCAGTGCAGTAACCTACAACGGAAAAATTCTTTTAATGGGGCAGGCAAAAAACAATCAACTTAATCAAGAGTTTGAAAAACAAATTAAAAGCTTAAATGGTGTTAATACCGTTTATAACCAAATCCGTATTCGTCCTTTATTAACGTTTACTCAAATAAATAACGATAGCTGGATAACCACAAAAGTGAAATCTTCGCTTCTCGCAAAATCAGAGTTAAATGGAATAAAGATCAGTGTCTTCACTGAAGCTCAAGAAGTCTTTCTTGTTGGGTTTGTGACTGAAGAGCAGGGAAATATTGCAGCAGAAGTCGCTCGTAATATCAAAGGAGTTAAAGAGGTAATTAAAGCCTTTGAATACGGCCAAGGTGGCAGTGTAGAAAAAGAATAATACCAATTTAACTAATTAGATAATTAATGGCATTGGTATAGATCTTGTATCATTAACAAAAAAGCCTGCAATTTATGCAGGCTTTTTATTTGGAGCTGTAGTGGAAAAACTATTTAACCACTCGTAAGCTTGGACGGCCCGTTGGACGTTGTGGCTCAGGCTTATCATCAGACGATGAATCTTCTTCTGATGTAGAGGCTAGATCTTCCTCAGAGATACTCTCTTCTGAGCTTAATTCGTACGCTTCTTCTGGTTCAAACATAGTTCCAGCGCCGTTTTCACGTGCATAGATAGCTTGAATCGCATAGAGCGGTAAAATTAGCGAGTGAGGACGACCACCAAAGCGAGCATTAAATGTCACCGCTTCATTACCCATTTCTAAATTACCAACAGAGTGTGTTGCTACGTTTAAAACGATCTGACCATCTTGAACAAACTCTTCTGGAACTCGCACACCATTCATTGTTGCATCAACAACAAGATGTGGTGTTAACTCGTTATCTACAATCCATTCATAAAATGCACGTAACAAGTATGGGCGACGGGGCATCATTGAGCTAATATCCATTAGTTCGTTAGACGCAGTTCACGCTCAGCTTCAGTTAATGAAGCTAGGAATGAGTCACGTTCAAATACACGGTTCATGTAGATTTTAAGTTCTTTAGCACCAGGGCCTGATAATTCAATACCCATAGATGGTAAACGCCATAATAACGGAGCTAAGTAACAATCCACTAAACTGAACTCATCACTCATGAAGTATGTATATTCAGCGAAGATTGGACCTAACATTAGAAGGTCATTACGCAGTTTTGCGCGTGCTGCTTCAGATTCTTCAAAAGATCCTTTCGCAACTTTCTCTGCTAATGAATACCAGTTAGTTTCAACACGGTGCATCATTAGACGGCTGTTACCACGAGCAACAGGGTAAACAGGCATCAATGGCGGATGAGGGAAACGCTCATCTAAATATTCCATGATGATATTAGAGTTGTATAAAGCAAGCTCACGATCAACAAGTGTTGGTACAGTTTTGTAAGGGTTTAATTCTACAAGTTCTGCTGGTAAGTTGGATGGATCAACCAATTCAACTTCAACACTTACTCCTTTCTCAGCAAGTACGATGCGTACTTGGTGACTGTACATGTCAGAAGCGTCTGAAAAAAGCGTCATTACTGAGCGTTTGTTGGCAGCAACAGCCATTGAGCCCTCCGGTATTTATCTAGGAGCAAAAAGCACCGAATTTAGGTGCCTGTCAGCTATCTATTTTATCAAAAAGAGTAGTGACACAAAAACAATGGAGGCTAAGCCTCCATTGCATACAATTAACGATCTAGAATATCATGATTAATGGACATCGCGCCAATATTCTTTCTTAAGCAAGTAAGAAACAAAAGCAAATATCACTAAAAAGCCCATAACCCACCAACCTAAACGATGACGCTCAAGTTGCACAGGGTCACCTGAGTACTCTAAAAAATTAACCAAATCAAGAACGGCTGCATCATACTCGCCAGGGCTCAGCTCGCCTGTGCCATCAGATTTCACGCCAATAACAACTTTACTCTCCACACCATCAATCATGGTTGTTTCATAAACAGGTACTGTTACACCTTGGAGTTCTTGTAATACATGCGGCATACCAACACTTGGGAATACCATATTATTGACACCGAATGGACGAGTTGGATCAGCATAAAAAGTACGTAAATAAGTATATAACCAATCAGTACCACGCACACGAGCTACCAGTGTTAAATCTGGTGGCGGAGCACCAAACCAATTCGCCGCTTCTTCTTCAGAGATTGCATTTTCCATCAAATCACCAATTTTGGCATTTGGATCAAAAACGAGATTGTCCATCATAAGATCAACGGGTATACCTAGATCCTCAGCAATACGACCATAACGTTGATACTGAGTTGAGTGGCAACCCGCACAGTAGTTCATGAATAATTTCGCACCATTTTGTAGCGATGCTTGATCACGAATATCGTTATTCGCACTATCTAGTGGAACCTTTGCACCTGCCGCCATTGCCATTGATGGCAGCAAAGCAAAAAGTACTAAAATCAACTTTCTCATTTGAATGTCACCCTCTCTGGCAGTGGTTTCGTCGCTTCATTTTTACTATATACAAACAGCAGAACGAAGAACATAAAGTAAGTCAGACTGAAAATTTGTGCTAATAACGTATAAGTAGGCGTCGCAGGTAATGCACCAAGAACACCAAGAGCAATAAAGCTAACAGTAAACTGTGCAATATTCAGTAAATGCAACTTACTACGGTAACGGTATGAACGAACTCTACAACGATCGAACCAAGGAAGAAGGAATAGCACAACAATCGATGCTCCCATAGCGACAACGCCTAATAACTTATCAGGAACCGCACGCAAAATTGCATAGAATGGCGTGAAGTACCATACAGGTGCAATGTGCTCAGGTGTTTTCAGTGGGTTTGCCGCTTCAAAGTTAGGCGGCTCAAGGAAGTACCCACCCATTTCAGGGTTAAAGAACAACACATAACAGAAGAAGAATAAGAAACCTGCAACACCAATCATATCCTTCACTGTGCCATAAGGATGGAAAGGTACAGAGTCAATGATATTGTATTTTTTAGTGTAGTATTCATGGAATTTAAATTGCGTTTTATGCTCACCCTTGTCATTTTTTGCTTTTGGCAATTTAGTTTCGATACCGTCTGGGTTGTTTGAACCCACTTCATGCAGAGCGAGTACATGCAATACAACTAATAGCAATAGTACAATTGGAAGAGCAATAACATGAAGAGCAAAGAAACGGTTCAGTGTCGCACCAGAGATAACATAATCACCACGAATCCACAGTGTTAAATCATCACCAATAACAGGAATTGCACCAAACAGTGAAATAATAACCTGAGCACCCCAGTAAGACATTTGTCCCCATGGTAGTAGGTATCCCATGAACGCTTCAGCCATTAACACTAAGAAGATCAGCATACCAAATAGCCATAGTAATTCACGAGGCTTCTGATAAGAGCCGTAAATTAAACCACGGAACATGTGCAGGTAAATAACAACAAAAAAGGCTGACGCACCTGTCGAGTGCATATAGCGCAGTAGCCAACCATAATCAACATCACGCATGATGTATTCAACAGAGGCAAATGCACCCTCCCCTGAAGGTACATAGTTCATGGTTAACCAGATACCAGTCACGATCTGATTGACCAAAACCAGCATAGCTAATGAGCCAAAGAAATACCAAAAATTGAAATTTTTTGGCATTGGATATTCAGATAAATGCTTTTTATACGCATTCATTACAGGCAGACGTTTTTCTACCCAATCAAGTAATGGTTGCATTAGGCTTCCCCTCCTTCATCAACCCCAACGAGTATACGGGTATCACTAAGGTACATATGCTTAGGAACCACTAGGTTCAATGGCGCAGGTACTCCTTGGAATACTCGGCCAGCCATATCAAATTTAGAGCCATGGCATGGGCAGAAGAAACCAGAGTTAACCCCTTTAACTTGTTCACTAAAACTGTCAGGTAAATAAGTAGGTGAACAGCCAAGGTGAGTACAAATACCAACGGCTAAAAATATTTCAGGCTTTATCGAACGATAAGCATTTTGTGCGTATATCGGTTGCTGCTCTTCAACTGAAGATGGATCTCTAAGTTCGCCATCAATTTCAGTCAATGATTGTACAAGAGCTGCTGAACGACGGACAACCCATACAGGTTTACCTCGCCACTCAACACGAACCATCTGCCCATCCTCGAGCTTACTGATATCGACTTCAACCGGAGCACCTGCAGCTTTCGCTCTTGCACTCGGATTCCAAGATTTAATAAAAGGTACGGCCACCGCCGCAGCTCCTAAACCACCAACAACCGCAGTTGTTGCTGTTAAGAAACGGCGTCGACCATTACTCACTGGCGCATTGCTCATCCAACTTTCTCCCATGTGCTCTTTATATAGTTTTTATTATATCCATACATTGTCGAGCTACGGCTAACTTCAATAGTGTGATACAACAGGATTTAGATGTTATAAATTCTTAAAATAAGTACAGAATTTGTTCATATATTATTACGCTGTTGTTTTTACCCATAAATGATAAAGAAAACCTTACTTTTTGACAAGACAAAGCTACTTTTTTGCAACATTTGTGAGATAGGTAGACTTTTTATGATGAGAAGGGATAAAAGATAAGAAAAGTAGAAGGAATTCAAGCTGTGAAGAGTATTTCACCTCACAAAAACAACAAAAGCCCAGCATAAATGCTGAGCTTTTGAACACAATATCCAAGCAGCTCTGAAAACAAAGCCACTGGTAAACGTAATATTAACGCTTAGAGAATTGTGGTTTACGACGTGCTTTACGTAGACCAACTTTCTTACGCTCAACGCAACGAGCGTCACGCGTAACATAGCCAGCTGCACGTAGTGCAGGACGTAGTGATTCATCGTATTGCATAAGAGCGCGTGTGATACCGTGACGGATCGCACCAGCTTGACCAGAAATACCACCACCAGAAACAGTGATGAATAGGTCTAGTTTATCAGTCATTTCAACTAGCTCAAGAGGTTGGTTAACAACCATACGTGCTGTTGGACGACCGAAGTAAACTTCAAGGCTACGCTTGTTGATTACGATGTTGCCAGTACCCGGTTTGATAAAAACACGAGCTGCTGAGCTTTTACGGCGACCAGTGCCGTAGTATTGATTCTCTGCCATTGCCATAATCCCCGATTAAATGTCTAGTACTTGTGGTTGTTGAGCAGCGTGGTTATGCTCAGCGCCAGCGTAAACTTTAAGTTTACGGTACATAGCACGACCAAGAGGACCACGTGGAAGCATACCTTTAACAGCTAATTCAATAACCATTTCAGGTTTACGATCGATCAGTTTCTCGAAAGAAATAGATTTTAGACCGCCAGGGAATTCAGTGTGACGGTAGTAGATTTTACCAGCCGCTTTATTACCTGTTACGCGTACTTTCTCTGCGTTGATAACGATGATGTAATCACCAGTATCTACGTGAGGAGTGTATTCTGCTTTATGCTTGCCACGTAGGCGAGATGCGATTTCAGTTGCGATACGACCAAGAGTTTTACCTTCAGCGTCTACAACATACCAGTCACGCTTTACAGCGGCTGGTTTAGCAACGAAAGTTTTCATGCTAATGATACCCGTTATTAAATAATTTCACTGATTAGGAGCTTTCGCTCCCACTGTATATTTTTGAGCCCAGTCATCACCCCTTCGAGTGGTTGGCACTCTTGGCAATTACGCCAGTACAGTAACGGTGGGTCGCAGGATTATAGGGAAGTGTGAAGAAAAAATCACCTTTTTTTTGAAGATATTTCACATATTATGAAAAAACAGCAAAAAAAATGAAATTTGACTCTCATCACACCAAATCTCCGCCATAAATTATAAAAATATAAGGAGGAATGATTAAGATAAATGTTCTTTTGCTAAGTATTCGTGGCTTTGCATTTCAACTAAACGAGACTGACAACGTTTAAATTCAAACGTTAAGCGCCCTTTTTCATAAATAGCAGCTAAATCAACTTCTGCTGAGATGATCAATTTGACGTTTCGTTCATAAAACTCATCCACCATGGCAATAAAGCGACGAGCAGCATCATCATTAAGCTCTCCCATGATTTTTACATTAGACAACAAAACCGTGTGATATAAACGCGAAAGCTCAATATAATCATGCTGACTACGTGCACTCTCACACAGTGAATCAAAATCAAAATGAACCACGCCATCCCCTTCCGCTTTTACTTCTAATTGCCGATGATTTATCTCAATGGTTTTTGCCTTGTATTCACTTTCTGAGGTCAGCTTTTCAAAATACATCTTCATGTTATTTTCCGCTTTCGCATCTAATGGAAAATGAAAAATTTCAGCTTGCTCTAACGTTCTTAATCGATAGTCAATACCACTGTCGACATTAACAATTTCACAATGCGCTTCTATTAATGCGATAGCAGGAAGAAAGCGCGCTCGTTGCAAGCCATTACGATAAAGGTTATGTGGCTCAATATTTGATGTTGCGACTAAAGCAATCCCACGCGCAAATAAAGCTTCTAACAAAGTAGCCAGAATCATTGCATCTGTTATATCTGAGACAAAAAACTCATCAAAACAAATAATGTCTGTTTCTTGTTTGAATTTATCAGCAACTATAAGTAAAGGATCAGACTGTTGTTTTAGTTCACCCAGTTCATCATGCACTCGCTGCATAAAACGATGAAAATGAACTCGCATCTTTCTTTCTGTAGGTAATGCATCATAAAAGGTATCAACTAGATAAGTTTTACCACGACCTACTCCGCCCCAAAAATAAAGTCCTTTTTCAGGCACGATTTTTTGTGGCTCATCCATTTTAAAAAATCGTTTCCAAGACTTTTTTATTGGTATTTGAGGAACTTTTAATTCTAAAAACCGTCGATATAAATCATCAAGATGTTCTACAGCATTTTGTTGAGCGCTATCATGCATAAACCCTTCTTGATTGAGGTCTTGCTGATATTTTTCTAATGGTGTCATCACTTTTAATCTTTTCTTTTGTTGATTGACTCCCTTCATAGTAGCATGTTCTCAACTCACACTATGAGTGGGCTAACTCACAGTTATACCAATCTGAATATGAAGTTAATAAGATTAGTATTAAGTCGACCCATATTAATAAAAACGGTAAGGAGTACTTCATGGCGTGGACATACGCTTTAATTGGCTTAGCTATTGGTATCACCATTGGCTTTATGATTTCTCGTTTTACAGTTCCTAGTATCAAAGATCAAAAATCATTGAAACAAGATTTAGAAAAATCTAAGTATGAGTTGGAACAGTATCGTCAAGAGTTGGTGGACCATTTCGCGACAAGTGCCACCATGCTAGAAGCATTAGCAAAAGATTTTAATAAAATGTATGACCACATGGCGTCAACATCTAAAGAATTAATGCCAAACTTACCAGAGCAAGATAACCCATTCTCAGCTCGTTTGGATGAGATGACTCTTTCACCAGAGTTAAATAAAAAAATGGCTCATGTAAAAGATGAAATTAATAGCCCACCAAAAGACTATGCAAATGGCGCAAGTGGCTTATTAAAAGATGAACCACTTAGCGATGTAAGCGCAAAAAAAGAAGACAAAATCGCTTAAAATTTGCATTTACTATGAACTTCTATAAAGGCTTTTGAGTCGAATAAGTACACTTTGTTTAACTAAGAGTACATTATCGATGAAAAAGCCTTTGCTTGTTTTAGGTGCTTTAACTTTAAACATCAGTGAGTTCTTACCCCTATTCAATTCAAGCGGCCTTACCCCTTGCGGTAAACTCTCAGCAACTGCCTAACCTTGCACCTATGCTGGAAAAAATTACACCAGCAGTAGTCAGTATCTCCGTTTCTGGAACTCAAGTATCAAAACAACATATACCTGAGCAGTTTCGTTTCTTTTTAGGACCGGACTTCCCTGCTGAACAAGTTCAAGAGCGAAAGCCGAAAAGCTGCATTATTGTTTACAAAAAGGAGATATCATTATTGGTATTAACCGAAACCGCGTGACTAATTTACAGCACTTTAGAAAGCTATTAGAAGATAAACCACCGGTACTTGCTCTTAATATTCAGCGTGGTGAGCAAACGCTTTACCTTGTGATTAAATAATTAAGGCCTAAAAAGAGAATAAGTGTTCAGGTGAGCGCTTATTCTCACATCTACTTTTTTTAAACGTTCAATGTTATCCTAGCCCACTATTTTATGATTCTTAAAGGTTAGGAAGGCAATGCTTTCATTCTTATTGCGCTCAGCTATTATCGGAACAGCGACAGCTGCCGTTCTGCTATTTGCATTCCCTAATCTTCGCTCATCCATTACGACAGAGCAACTTCAAACAAACCAAGCCCCACAGCAGATAAGTAATCAAATCTCATTTAATTATGCAGTTCGTCGAGCGGCACCTGCGGTTGTGAATATTTATAGTCGAAAATACAATAATGAAGACCGTCTTCGTTTAGACACTGAAGGTTTAGGCTCTGGCGTTATTGTAAGTGATAAAGGCTATATAATTACAAACTATCATGTGGTTGCCGATGCTGATCAAGTAATTGTAGCCCTACAAGATGGCCGTTTATTTAACTCTCAATTAATTGGTAAAGATAAGCGTACTGATTTAGCAGTATTACAAATTACAGACACTAATCTTCCTGTTATCCCATTAAATCGAAACTATCAAGCGGATATTGGTGATGTGGTTCTTGCTATCGGTAACCCCTATAACTTAGGACAAACCACCACGTTTGGTATTATTTCAGCAACTGGCCGAGCGGCATTAAGTGCTGATAGAACACAAGGCTTAATCCAGACAGATGCAGCGATAAACCGAGGTAACTCAGGTGGTGCTTTAGTAAATACTCGTGGAGAATTGGTTGGTATTAATACCGCTTCTTTCCAACAAGCAACTGAGCTTGAAACCTATGGAATTTCATTTGCTATCCCTTATGCACTGGCCGATAAAATAATGCGTCGGTTAATTGCAGATGGACAAGTTATCCGTGGTTATATAGGCATTGATGGTCGAGATGTTAACCCCGCAATGGCCCGCTTAATGAATGCGGATAATATTAATGGTATTTTAGTCTTAGGTGTTGCACCAAATAGCCCGGCAGAAAAAGCAGGGATCATAACTCAAGATATCATTACGAGCATTGATGGAAAGAGTGTGATTAATCGACAAAATGTTACGGATATCGTAACCGAATTACGCCCTGAAACTGAGGTCGATGTTGATATTATTCGTAAGGGCAAAGCAAAAACGATTAAAGTTACCATTGCAGAAGACCCTTCAAACTGATCAACTTCAATACTATCGACATAAAAAAATAGCGCATTCATCATGCGCTATTTTTATATCTAAGCAACAACTAAAGATTATTCACTCTCTTCAGTTACGATGTTCTCTCCATTAATATCAATGCGAGTCACTCGCTGTAAGCCTCTCGGCAATAAAGAACCACGACGACCACGCTCACCACGGAAGTTATCTAAATCCGTAGGTTTCAAACCTAATTTACGCTTACCCGCATACAAAGTAATAGTTGCACCTTGAGGCAGTGGTAATAAGTGAGACAAGAACTCTTCACGAGACTTCGAACGCGCTGCTGGAATGTTGATGATCTTATTCCCTTTACCTTTACCTAGTTGCGGTAAATCTTTAATAGGGAACAGAAGCATTCGGCCTTCATTGGTAATTGCTAAAATTTCATCATTATCTAAATCAGAAACCGCTTCCGGGTTCATCACTAACGAGTTTTCAGGAAGCGTCAATAACGTCTTACCATTCTTATTCTTCGATAGTAAATCACTTCCCTTACAAACAAAGCCATAACCCGCATCAGAACTAATTAACCAGGCTTGATCTTCTTCACCCATAACTACATGAGTAATTTGGCTACCAGCCGTTATATTTAATCGGCCAGTAATTGGCTCACCTTGGCTTCTTGCTGAAGGCAAAGTATGTGATTCCAATGCGTAACTTCGACCGTTGCTACCCATAAATACCGCAGGAGCATTACTCTTACCACGAGCATGAGCTAGGTATTTATCACCCGACTTATAGTTTAAGGTTGTTGGGTCAACTTCATGCCCTTTCGCATGACGGATCCAACCTTTATCAGAAAGAACAACCGTAATCGTTTCGCTTGGAATTAAATCACGCTCTGTTAATGCTTTCGCTTCTTCACGCTCAACCAATGGAGAGCGACGATCATCACCAAACTTCTCAGCGTCCGCTAAGATTTCTTTCTTAATTAACGTATTTAAACGACGCTCAGAACCTAATAACGTCTCAATTTGATCTCGTTCTTTCGCTAACTCATCTTGTTCACCACGGATCTTAATTTCTTCCAGTTTTGCTAACTGGCGAAGTTTAATCTCTAAGATGGCTTCCGCTTGAATTTCAGTTAAGTCAAAGCGTGTCATTAATTCATGTTTTGGATCATCTTCGGTACGAATGATTTCGATAACTTCATCGATATTCAAATACGCAGCCAATAGACCATCTAAAATATGCAAACGCGCTAAGATTTTATCAAGACGATGCTGTAAACGCTTACGAACCGTCGTGCGACGGAATTCAATCCACTCATTAAGAATGCTAACTAAGCCTTTAACTTGCGGACGTAAATCCAAACCAATCATATTTAGGTTCACACGGAAGCTTTTTTCAAGATCCGTTGACGCAAATAAATGGTTCATTAACGGTTCAGCTTCAATACGATTTGAGCGTGGAACAATCACGATACGAGTCGGGTTCTCATGATCTGACTCATCACGAAGATCATCTACCATTGGCAGTTTCTTCGCTCGCATTTGGCTTGCAATTTGTTCTAATAACTTACTGCCTGACACTTGGTGTGGTAATGCAGTAATAACGATATCACTGCCTTCTTTATGCCACACTGCACGCATTTTAATGCTGCCACGACCAGTACGGTAGATCTTCTTAATATCGGTATGAGATGAAATAATTTCAGCTTCAGTTGG
>JAAGZR010000313.1 GCA_024206155.1 Aliivibrio sp. | reverse complement strand
AATATCGCCAACAGCTACGCTAGAATTGGAAAAGGCAAAATCTTTAGCTAGTGCGCTTAGTCTCTTTCTGTAGTCGTGATCAATAACCGACTTTTTGTTTTTGTAATCTTCAATATTCATTACTCACTCCCTATTAGCTCAATGCAGTACCAATACAACCCATAACCGACTATTCCATACTTGTGTTTGACCTTCTTTATGCGTGCATCTATGTGTGCCGCAGAATCATGCTTGAACCAGCGCATTATTTTATCTCCTGATTAATTATACTGCTCATTCCTGCCACTCTAACCCCAGTGGCCCATTCAACAATCGAGCAAGCAAGAAAATCATCTACATAGGTGCCCCCCAGATTCCCTCTAGCTGTTCTTTTTACCAGCTCAACAGGAACCTTTCTTGATAGACAGCTTTGAGTAATTAAGTTTTTTGATAGCTCAGTATTGAAAAAAGAGGCTATTTGCTTCTGTGGCATTCCTAGCGATTCTCTATACTTGTTGGCAATAACAACTATATCGGTAGCCTTAAACATGCAGGATCTAACCTCTACTAAATCAAACATTCCATAGATAGCGTCTTCTGTTATTTTTCCTGAAGCTGATTCAATTTGGGATGCGTTTATCGCAATAGCATTAAAAGTGCTTGAAACTATATTCTTTGCCAGCTCCAAATCTATATCAAACCACTCCCCGTGAATGTGGCCAGTCCTCATTGATGTGTGACATACAGCTTCAACAGCCTCTGGATTGTCACAGAAGTTAGTCTTATAAATAACTGTAATCTTATTTGAAGATCCACACTGAAGCGTAGAAAGTCTTTTCTCTACGTCTCTTGATATTCCAACCTTAATAGCCCCGTTTGATTCCATGATGTATATTCTTTGTTGCATAACTACCTCCGATTAATAACTTGAGCTTTATATTAACCCATCTAATCAATACTTTCAACTTAGTATTACGGGCTATTTAAGTCAAGTTAATAATATAGGATACCGAGATCTCGGTATCGCTTTCCATTATCTCATTGGTTAAATTTGCCGTACTATCAAGTGAAATAAAGTAGCTTGGGCCGTTCTTCTTTTCGCCTCCGCTAGCCTTATGCAAATCATTAAGGCAGTAGAGCCCGTCTTTCATCTTGATTGATTTAGAGCCGATAGTTAATTTCATTCTACTTCCTCATAATATTTACATTCATTTAAGTCAGTAAAGCTGGGCTCTTCTTTTGCGCAAAGAATGCCATTAGCAGGAGCGTTTAAGCATAGAGCGCCCAAGGCTTTAGAGAATTGAGATTTAAGCTTGCGCTTTTCCTTGTACACTTCAGCATTGTTTTTGCAGGCTTCGCATAACACGAGTCCGGCTTTAAGGCATGTTGCACCAAACATCTCAACACCAAATCTATCTATCTGGTTGTGCGCCTTCATTGTGCAAGGCTCCCAGTATCGAGACAGCTTATTCATCTCATTATTAATTAACACAACCTTTGAGGCGTAGAAGTTAGCCTTGTCTTTGTGATCCAATCCTTTCGGCATTCTTGATAGCTTCATATTTCACCGTGTTTCGTATTAAGGTATTATCTTATACCTCGTGTTTCCATTATGCAAGTTTTTTAAAACACCAATCCCTGCGCCCTGAGCAATAGACTACTGCTCAGGGAAGAGGCTTATTCGCTAGGCTCTTCAGGCCTTGGCATCCAGTGAGATACCTTGTATGCGCAACCTGATCCCCTGCTGTCGCACCAAGCTCCCGACCAAATGCCGTGGCTCTTGTGGCTCGCGCTTTCAATATTGTGATAGTTAGAAACTGGGATTCTAATTAAGCACTCCTGCCCAATTTCTGGAAGTCTGTCTTTAATACTAATCCACTCACTCATTACCCTT
>JAAGZR010000312.1 GCA_024206155.1 Aliivibrio sp. | reverse complement strand
TCTTCTTCTTTTTACGGGTTATCATCATGAGTATCAGCAAAAAACGTGGCTTTATTCGCATTACCGATGAGAGTGAACTACAAAAAACCAATATTTGGGAATCCCCTGATTATTCTGATCCTAACCTGCCAGCTCGTGAAACTGCTTTAAATTATGATCCTAGCTGGACACCATCACTTCCTCAAGAAGAAGAGCCTGAAGAATTTGTGCTCACCGAAGAGATTATCGAACAGATAAAACAAGGTGCTTACAATGAAGGGTTAACGCAAGGGCAAGAATTTGGTTATAAAGAAGGTTTAGAAAAAGGCCAAGCAGAAGGCTTTGATGCTGGAAAGCCAGAAGGTTACCAAGCTGGCTACGATGAAGGTATTGCAGCAGGGCAAGCTGAAATTCAAGAGCGTATACAGCATTTAATTGAAATGGCTGATAAGTTTTCAACGCCATTAGAGTTAGTTGATTCTCAAGTAGAAAAACAGCTTATCGATATGGTATTAGCACTAACTAAAGAAGTGATTCATGTTGAGGTTAAAACCAATCCACAAGTATTACTTGATACGGTTAGAGAGTCTGTTGAAACGTTACCGGTTACCGAGCGTGAAATCAGTATTTCACTTCACCCTGACGATCATCAACGTGTCGTTGAAGCTTATGGTGAAGAAGCGTTAGCGCAGAAACAGTGGACATTAACCTCTGAACCATCAATGAATATTGGCGATATTACGATTCAAGCGTCAGATTCTAAAGTGAGTTACTTACTGGAAGAGCGCATTAAAAGCGTATTAGCTAAGTTTTGTGGTGTAAATCGTCATCAAGGAAATCAGTAAATGCTTTCATTGTCTGAGCGCCTTTCTCAATATAAGACAACTGGACTAACTACACGAGCAATTGCTTCGGGCAAGTTAGTGCGAGTTGTTGGTTTAACCTTAGAAGCGACAGGTTGTAGAGCGCCTATTGGCAGTTCATGTTTAGTTGAAACCATTAATGGTGAGATTGAAGCAGAAGTTGTTGGTTTCTCAGGTGAAAACCTATTTCTAATGCCAAATGAGCAAGTCTCTGGCGTACTTCCTGGGGCGAAAGTGACGCCTATTGTTGGTGGCAGCGGTATTCCTGTTGGTATGGAACTATTAGGCCGAGTTGTTGATGGGGTGGGTAATCCGATTGATGGGCTTGGTGATCTATATACTGAACAAACCGCTTCTTTTACTTCTGAACCAATCAACCCATTAGCACGAAAGCCTATAACAGAGCCTCTTGATGTTGGTTTAAAAGCAATTAATGGTTTACTTACGGTTGGTAAAGGACAGCGTTTAGGTCTATTTGCCGGCTCAGGTGTAGGTAAATCGGTAACACTTGGCATGATGACTCGCGGTACAACAGCACAAGTGGTGGTTGTTGGTCTGATTGGTGAGCGTGGGCGAGAAGTAAAAGAATTTATTGAAGAGATTTTAGGCCCAGAAGGGCGACAAAGATCAGTGGTTGTCGCAGCGCCTGCCGATTCATCAGCGCTGATGCGATTAAAAGGCTGCCAGACAGCACTAACTATTGCTGAGTACTTTCGTGATCAAGGTTTAGATGTATTATTATTGATGGATTCACTGACACGTTTTGCACAGGCACAGCGTGAAATTGCCTTGTCAGTTGGTGAACCGCCAGCAACCAAAGGTTATCCACCTTCCGTATTTGCTAAGCTACCCGCCTTGGTTGAGCGAGCGGGTAATGGTAACGAAAACCAAGGGTCTATTACTGCCTTCTTTACGGTTCTGACTGAAGGGGATGACTTACAAGATCCTATTGCTGATGCTTCTCGTGCGATTTTGGATGGACACATCGTATTGTCACGTGAAATGGCTGATGCAGGCCACTATCCAGCGATTGATGTTGAAAAATCAGTGAGTCGTGTTATGCCACAAATCACTGATGAAGAGCATATGTTGATGTCTAAAGTGGTTCGTCAAATTTTATCTACTTGTCGTAAAAACCAAGATTTGGTATCAATCGGCGCTTACAAACCGGGTACCGATCCGGCTATTGATCAAGCGTTTACGTTAAAACCACGACTTGATGAATATTTACAGCAGAAAATGAAAGAAAGCGTTCCATACGATATGTGTAAGAGCATGTTGAAAATGCTATTAAGTGGCTAACGGGTCAACGATACGAGGATAATGCGCATGGATAAGATGATAAATAGAGAAAGAGCATGAGTAATACCTTTGATTTTTTATTAGAACAATCTCAGGAAAGAGAGAACCAAGCTGTAATGGCATTAAGTAAAGCCAAAGCAGAGTTGGATAATTTCTATGAGCAAGTTAAACAAATCGAAAAGTATCGTCTTGATTACTGTAATCAACTTTTACAGCGTGGTCAGCAAGGTCTTACTGCGAGTCAATACAGTCATTTAAATAAATTTTTGGTGCAGTTAGATGAAACGCTAACGAAACAGAAAAGTGCAGAGTCTCATTTCACTTCCCAAGTAGATAATTGTCAAAGCTATTGGCAAGAGACTCGTAAGCAACGTCGCTCCTACGAATGGATGATCGATAAAAAGAAAACCGAGCGTCAAAAAAAACTCGATAAACAAGAGCAAAATATGATGGATGAGTTTTCGACACTACAGTTTGCCCGACGAATTAAATCTGAATAGGCTATTTGGTTATTTTTCGATTGTTTTGCTTTAGTTAATCCCCCTCTTCTTGTTGTCCAGCGTTAAACTAAATATAAAAGTGGCTTAATATTTGCTTTAAAATGATCAACCTTGGGCCACTACAGTGCTCGTCAAAAAATTCACACTCAATGTAGAGAATATACTATGAGCAGTCATGACTTATCCTTAAACAGTATCAATAAAACCGCACCTGTAAAGACAGATACTAAAACGGCTGCTGTAGAAAAAACAGAATCTGAAAGCTTTGTAGAAGAGCTTAAAGAAGTGATGGGATTAAAAGAAAAAGACGACGCCAAAAAAACAACGGTAGAAGAAAAAGGTGACGTTGAAAAAGGTGAAATGGCTGAAAAATCGAAAGAGTCTGAACCTGTTGAAACAACAGAAGAAACAACAGAAGAAAAAGTAAGCCAAGGCTCTGAATTACTGTCTCGTTTAGATCAAGCGAATAGCACGCTAGTTGATAAAAAAGATGAAGCGAAAGAAGAATCAGATGATAAAGAATCATTTGACGATTCAGAGTCACTAACTGATGCAGAAGTGATGCTAACTCAAGCCAGTATTGCGGCGAAAGGTGAGAAAAACAGCAGTAAAACGGTAGCTGAAAAAACGGACCCTTTAAAAGAAATTCAATGGGGAAGTAGCGCTAAATCGTCAACTCAAGTAGAGGGCGAAACACAGAGCAAAGGTGAGGCGTCAGGCAACAAAGAATCAACCAAAGAATTATTAACCTCTACAGCACTTATCGGTAAGGCAGAAGCTGAAGCCGGAAAGCTTGCTGAGGCAAAAAAAGCAAAGATCGATATCTCAGCACTTGGCATGACTCAGGTTGCTAATGGTGAAACGGTGAATATAACCGAAGCCAAAACTACAGAGAGTTTTGCTCAGCAGCTAGCGACGGCATCAGGAGCAACAGCAACACAACAAGCAACCGCTGCTCAGAAAATGGATCCAGCAATGGCACCGCTGAATATTCGTCAAGAACAAGTCAGTGACGAAGTTGCTGAACGCATCAATATGATGATGGCAAAAAACTTAAAACATGTTGATATTCGTTTAGATCCACCAGAAATGGGACGTATGCATATTCGCCTAAACATGGGAGCAGATAGTGCAGGGGTTCAGTTTACGGTATCAAACCAACAAGCTCGTGATGCTATTGAACAAAGTTTACCGCGATTACGTGAAATGTTTGCTCAACAAGGGATCCAATTAGCCGATACCTCTGTTCAGCAACAAAACTCTGGTGAGTCATCTCAATACGCTTATCAGAAAGAAGAGTCTTCTCGTCAAGGCTCAGGATTTAATGAAGAGTTTTCTGAAGAAAAAGAGATTGACGTACAAGTATCAAAACCCAACGATGGGATTAGCTTTTACGCCTAAGAATTAAAAAAGCATCATGATTTTAAAATAATAATTAACGATTTATCCAAGAGGAAATACAATGGCAAACCAAGGTGATGCACCTAGAAGTAAAAATAAACTGATTATTATCATCACATTGATTGTATTATTGCTTGTGGGTGGTGCTGCTGCTTGGTTCTTCTTAGCGGGAGATACCAAAGAAGAAGCAACAGAACAAGACATAGCAGCATTAGAAGCTCAAATGCCAGCATTGTACTTAAACTTACCTCAGCCATTTATTTTTAATGTTACAGGCGATAAGCGTGATCGTTTAGTACAATTAAAAGTGCAAGTGATGATGCGTGGTATTGATAATGAAAGTATTGCACAACAACACACCCCTTTAATTGAAAGTGCTTTATTATCAACTTTTGCTGTCGCAACGGTTGAGCAATTAAGAGATCCTCGTGGTCGAATCGATTTACGCGAGCAGGCAACACGTGATATTCAAGATGCCTTTACTAAAATTACAGCCAAGCCTGTAGTTGAAAAAGTATTATTTACTGACTTTGTAATGCAATAGGTTCAATGTGACAGATCTATTATCCCAAGATGAAATTGATGCTCTACTCCATGGTGTAGATGACGTAGAAGATGATGTAACGGGTGGTCCTGAAGAAAACCTAGGTTCAATGAAGAACTTTGATTTCTCATCACAAGACCGAATCGTTCGTGGTCGAATGCCAACTCTAGAATTGATTAACGAACGTTTTGCTCGTCATATGCGTATTAGCTTATTTAATATGTTGAGAAAAACCGCCGAAGTATCAATTAATGGCGTATCTATGGTGAAGTTTGGTGAGTATCAAAATACACTGTATGTTCCAACTAGCTTGAATATGGTGCGTTTTCGCCCATTAAAAGGCACAGCATTAGTCACTATGGAAGCTCGATTAGTTTTCATTTTGGTAGAAAACTTCTTTGGTGGTGATGGTCGTTTCCATGCAAAAATCGAAGGTCGTGAGTTTACGCCAACCGAGCGACGTATTATTCAATTATTACTGAAAGTGATTTTTGAAGATTATAAAGAAGCATGGTCACCAGTAATGGGTGTTGAGTTTGAATACCTTGATTCAGAAGTCAACCCAACAATGGCAAACATTGTTAGCCCAACAGAAGTGATTGTTGTGAGTTCATTCCATATTGAAGTGGATGGTGGCGGTGGTGATTTCCACGTAGTCTTCCCATATTCAATGGTTGAGCCTATCCGTGAATTACTTGATGCGGGTGTTCAAAGTGACAAAATGGACACTGACGTTCGTTGGAGTAAAGCACTGCGTGATGAAATCATGGATGTGCCAGTTGAAATGAAAGTGAATCTTTTAGAGAGCCAAATTTCACTGCGTGACTTAATGGATTTAGAAGCAGGAGATATTATCCCTGTTGAAATGCCAGAAGCCGCCACCGTATTTGTAGAAGAATTACCAACTTACCGCGGTAAAGTAGGTAAATCGAACGATAAATTAGCAGTACAGATCACTGAGAAAATCAAACGCCCAGATATGGTGAAAACGGATTTAGCCTTCCTAGGCAAAGACGTATTGTTTGATTTGGATGAAGAATAAGAGTAGAGAAGGTAGTGGATCATGGATTCAAATGAACAACAAATGGCTGACGAATGGGCAGCAGCATTAAGTGAAAGTGCAGAAAGCCAAGCGGTAACCGCACCATTGGAAGACTTAGAAAACAAAGCGTCAGATTTCAATGAAGATGAACGTCGCAAGCTTGATACGATCTTAGATATTCCTGTGACTATTTCTATGGAAGTAGGCCGTTCACATATTAGTATTCGTAACTTATTGCAATTGAACCAAGGTTCAGTCGTTGAACTTGACCGTATTGCAGGTGAATCACTGGATGTTATGGTTAATGGTACTCTTATCGCTCACGGTGAAGTGGTTGTCGTGAATGACAAGTTTGGTATTCGTTTAACAGACGTTATTAGCCAAACTGAGCGTATTAAGAAGCTGCGTTAATCAGGAACCAATAGATGAATAAAAGGAAGGGTATGAAACAGCTATGGTTATTGGCATTGATGCCTTTTCCTTTATTTGCCGCAGATGCACCTAATGTCGATTTAGCGGCGACATTAGGCTCTTTGATTTTTGTTATCGCGCTTATTCTCTTTTTTGCTTGGCTATTAAAGAGAATGCGTTTTCCTGGTGTTACAGGATCTCCTGGTAGCAACATGAGTATTGTTAAGCAATTACCAGTGGGAACAAAAGAAAGAGTCGCAGTGGTTCAAGTTGGAGAAGAGCAGTTCCTTATTGGAATTACCTCTCAAAATATCAATATGCTAAGTAAGCTTGAAAAGCCGTTAGATGTCGGTGAATCGACGTTGACACCATTTTCAACTCAACTAAGCCAACTGATGAAGAAAAATGCTAAAAACTAATTTAATTGCCGCCACTTTGGCGGTTTTTTCACTCTTATTCATGGCATCTTCGGCGTGGGCGGTAGATGACTTAGCAAGCGCTATTCCTGCAACAGCAGCCAGTGCAGAAGGCATGACTGTAACTGCGATGGAAAAGGACAGCGGAGCTTCTAAAACGATCGCTAAAGGCAGTAGTTCTGGTGGTGGGGTTCCTGCATTCACCATGACAACTAATGCCAATGGTGGTGAAGACTATTCTGTTAACCTACAAATATTGGGGTTAATGACCATGCTAGGCTTTTTGCCTGCTATGGTTATTTTGATGACGTCTTTTACGCGTATAGTGGTTGTAATGTCGATATTACGACAAGCCATGGGTCTACAACAGACCCCATCAAACCAAGTTATCATTGGTATCGCAATGTTTTTGACCTTTTTCATTATGGCTCCAGTCTTTGATAAGGTAAATAACACCGCTATTCAACCTTATATCAATGAAGAAATTACCGCGCGCGAAGCTTTTGATGTTGCGCAAGTACCAATGAAAGAGTTTATGCTGGCGCAAACGCGAGTGAAAGATTTAGAGACATTCGTCAATATGTCTGGAGTTGAGGCACAAAATCCTGAAGATGTACCTATCACTGTTATTATTCCTGCGTTTATTACCTCAGAACTAAAAACGGCGTTTCAAATCGGTTTCATGCTTTTTTTACCTTTCTTAATTATCGACTTAGTCGTAGCTTCGGTATTAATGGCGATGGGTATGATGATGCTTTCTCCTATGATCGTATCGTTACCTTTTAAACTTATGTTATTTGTACTGGTAGATGGGTGGAACTTAATACTTTCGACACTTGCCGGAAGCTTTAGTACATAAGGAGCAAACATGACACCTGAAATGGCCATCGAGCTATTCCGTGGCGCGCTGTACATGGTACTTATCATGGTGTGCGCCATTATTATCCCAAGTTTGCTTATTGGTTTAGTGGTCGCGGTATTCCAAGCGGCGACGTCAATCAACGAACAGACCTTAAGTTTTTTGCCTCGTTTGATTGTCACCTTATTAGCGTTAATGTTGTTTGGTCATTGGATGACACGAATGTTGATGGAATATTTTTACGAATTGATTGCTCGAATGCCAACCGTTCTTTTTTAATCTAAATAACCTGAACTCGAGATAATTTAAGCAGACTTATGGAATACCCAACCCAGATAGTATTAGATTTTATTGCTACATATTTTTGGCCTTATACTCGTATTTCTGCCATGTTAATGGTGATGTCAGTATTCGGGGCTAGATTTGTGTCGCCTAGAATTCGACTCTATCTTGGGTTAACGATTACTTTTGCTGTTATGCCTGCCATTCCAGCCATGCCTCCTGAAATTCAGTTAATGTCTTTTCAAGGTTTTATGACGACAGCAGAGCAGATTATTATTGGCGTTGCTATGGGGATGGTCACCGTGTTTGTTACTCAAACTTTTGTTCTTCTTGGGCAAATTTTGGGTATGCAGTCGAGTTTAGGTTTTGCTTCAATGGTTGATCCTGCAAATGGTCAAAATACGCCATTACTTGGTCAGCTATTTATGTTCCTATCGATACTTTTTTTCTTAGGGACTGATGGCCATTTAAAAATGATTAACTTTGTCGTGATGAGTTTCACTACGTTACCGGTTGGTGTCGGGAAATTGACAAGTGTCGATTATCAATCCATGGCTGGCTGGCTTGGCATCATGATGAAAGCCGGGTTAAGCATGTCTCTATCTGGCATTATCGCCTTACTTACGGTTAACCTTTCTTTTGGTGTAATGACGCGTGCTGCACCACAGCTAAATATATTCTCATTAGGTTTTGCTTTTGCATTATTAGTCGGTTTATTACTGACCTCGTATATCATTCTTGGTTTATTTACTCACTATGATTTGCACTGGGGTCGTGCCGAAGCGCAAATATGTAGCATGATAAGGCTGGATTGCTAATGGTTAAATTAAGACTCGTGGAGGTCAGCCATGGCTGAAAGTGACGGTCAAGAACGTACCGAAGACGCCACGGCCAAACGCTTGCAACAAGCCAAAGACAAAGGGCAGGTTGCAAGGTCAAAAGAGCTCGCTTCAGTCTCTGTTTTGGTGTGTGGTGCGGTTGCATTAATGTGGTTTGGTGAAGGTGTTGCCAAAGCACTCTTTTCTATCATGGAACGTTTCTTTTCTATTTCTAGAGAAGAGATTTATGACACTAATAAATTACTTGAAATCGTAGGTGGTGGATTAGTCGCATTAACTTTTCCAGTTCTGCTTATACTTGTCACATTATTTGTTGCGGCCTTAATTGGTGCAGCGGGTCTTGGTGGCATTAGTTTTTCAGCAGAAGCGGCAATGCCAAAACCGTCTAAAATGAACCCGATGTCAGGCATTAAGCGAATGTTTGGCATGCAAAGTTGGGTTGAACTTTTAAAATCAATATTAAAAGTATCTTTAGTTAGTGGGATGGCTTTTTATCTGATTAATCAAAGTAAAGCAGATTTATTTCAGCTTAGCCTTGATACGTATCCTGCAAATATTTTTCATTCCCTTGATATCTTGCTGAACTTTATTTTATTGATCAGCTGTACCTTATTAATTGTGGTCGCGATTGATATTCCGTTTCAAATTTGGCAACACGCAAATCAGCTGAAAATGACCAAACAAGAAATTAAAGATGAATATAAAGAGACAGAAGGTAAGCCTGAAGTTAAAGGTCGTATTCGTATGCTTCAACGAGAGATGACACAACGACGCATGATGGCAGATGTACCCTCAGCCGATGTCATCGTTACTAACCCTGAGCACTATTCAGTGGCATTGCGTTATGATCAAAGCAAAGATGCTGCTCCTATTGTTGTCGCTAAAGGGGTCGATCACATAGCGATGAAAATTAGAGAGATCGCTAGAGAGCACAATATTGATATTTTGCCTGCGCCACCATTAGCTCGTGCTTTATATCATTCAACAGAGCTAGAACAACAAATCCCTGATGGTCTGTTTGCTGCAGTTGCTCAAATCTTAGCGTATATCTTTCAGATGAAGCAATATAAGAAGAAAGGTGGAACTAAACCTGAACTCGATGAAAATACACTGACTATTCCAGACGAGTTGAAAAAGTAGCAAATAGCAATTCGATCAGCCTTTCTTTGGGCTAATCTATACTCCAATTTTTAAGGATAGATTGATGATGAAGCGTCTGTATGCTGGATTCATCAATACTATTTGAATCAAACATGATCCCAATTTTTGATTGCATTTCTTTTGGGTCTACATTTTTAATAATGCCTGAAACTGTAATAGGGTTTACCCCACCAAGCGCTATCGCGACAGTGACTTCTTGATTTAGAAGATTACTCGGGTTCAGTTTTTCAGGTAATGAAATAGCACAACCGCCGGCTGAAAAATCGGTCATCATGCCAGTTAGGTTATGACTTCCCACTGTTAAATTACATGAAAACTTGCTCTCAAGACGCTGATGAGTTCGGATCTGTCGTATGTAAATATTGTTAGGAGTATGAAGACAAATCATCTCCATAGGGCGGTAAATCACAGAATGGATCTGCGTTCTAAACGCAATAATATCGCGATGGGTAGTATTGGTAATAGCCCTAAAAGTGACTTCAGCACCCTCTAGGTAAATTTTATTAAACTCTAAAGGTGGTGCTATTGGGTATTCAAGAAAAACATACTGACCTTTTTTAAAGCCAATTAACGTGGATTGAACTTGCGCGGATTGACCGTTTGGGCAAGTAACCTCAATGATCACTCTGCCTCCAATATCCATTTTATTAAGCACATTTTGGTCTGTACTAAGCGATACATCAGCCATATAAACACCAAGAAAATAAAGAAGTTTAGATTATACAAAGGAAGAAGTAAGTTGCAATAATGATTGGTGTTTTTACTTAATAATTAAGTACTTAATCGAATTGCATCTATCATTTATTCACTCATCAGAAAAGAGAATAAGTAAAGCCAAAAAAGTGACATTAATTTGGCTCGAAATTTGCTTTATTGGGAGGTTCATCCTGTTGTCAGTTATTTATTACTGATAATGATTTAATAATGAAGTTGAGTAAAGAAGCCGAAGTAATGAAATTTCAAATGCCACTCCCGAACAAGCTGTCTGCCTTGCAAGGTAAAACATTACCAGCTATAGGTGCGCCGATGTTAGTGCTGTCTACGCTAGCAATGGTGATCTTACCTATTCCGGCGTTCTTACTTGATTTAATGTTTACTTTTAATATCGCATTAGCAATGGTGGTGTTACTGGTTACTATCTATTCACGTAGACCTCTTGATTTTGCTGCTTTTCCTACCATTCTTTTGGTATCAACATTACTTCGTTTAGCACTGAACGTTGCATCAACGCGAGTTGTACTTCTGCATGGGCATGAAGGTCCTGGTGCAGCAGGCCATGTAATCGATGCGTTTGGTAACGTGGTTATCGGTGGTAACTACGCCGTAGGTTTGATTGTTTTCGTTATCTTAATGATCATTAACTTTATGGTTGTAACCAAAGGTGCGGGGCGTATTGCTGAAGTAAGTGCTCGTTTTACCTTGGATGCATTGCCAGGTAAACAAATGGCGATAGATGCGGATTTGAATGCTGGATTAATCGATCAAGAGCAAGCAAGAACACGTCGCTTTGAAGTAACCAAAGAAGCCGATTTTTACGGTTCAATGGACGGTGCGTCTAAATTCGTAAAAGGGGACGCCATTGCTGGTATTCTGATTCTATTTATTAACATTATCGGTGGCCTAGCCATTGGCATGAGTCAATTTGGTCTCGGTTTTGGTGAAGCAATCCAAATCTATACTTTGCTGACCATTGGTGATGGTCTAGTTGCTCAGATCCCATCGTTACTATTGTCTATTGGTGCGGCGATAATGGTTACTCGTCAAAACACAGATGAAGATATGGGGGAGCAATTAGTATTTCAACTCGTTGATAATCCAAAGGCGCTAATGGTGACCGCTAGTATTATGTTTGTGATGGGTATTGTGCCTGGGATGCCCCATTTCCCATTTATTCTACTTGCGTTAATGACGGGGGCTTGGGCGTATTATCTGAATAAGAAGAAAGAAAAAGAGGGTGATGATAAAAAAGCCGCGCCACCAATGGAGATATCATCATCGCAACCAAAAGAGCTGTCGTGGGATGATGTTCAACCCGTTGATGTTATCGGACTTGAAGTGGGTTATCGCTTAATTCCAATGGTAGACAAAGAACAAGGTGGTGAGTTACTTGATCGCGTGAAAGGGGTACGTAAGAAACTATCACAAGATTTTGGCTTCTTGGTTCCTGCTGTACATATTCGTGATAACTTAGAATTACCACCAAATGTATACCGAATTACATTAATGGGTGTCGCTGGTGGTGAAGCTGAAATTCGTCCAGATAAAGAGCTTGCGATTAACCCAGGACAAGTTTATGGGTCGATTGAAGGGGAACCAACGTTTGATCCTGCTTTTGGTCTAGAGGCCGTCTGGATTAACGGTGAGCAAAGAGAGCATGCCCAAGCTTTAGGCTATACTGTAGTGGATGCCGCAACAGTATTAGCAACGCACTTAAGCCAATTACTGACAAATAATGCTGCGCAATTACTTGGCCATGAAGAAGTTCAGAATCTGTTAGAGCTACTTTCACAAAGCTCACCTAAACTAGTAGAGGGGTTAGTCCCAGATCAGCTACCATTAGGTGC
>JAAGZR010000311.1 GCA_024206155.1 Aliivibrio sp. | reverse complement strand
TTTTATTTGCTTTTAGCTTAATTCAACACGTTAACTTAACGCTGTCTTGGTGCTGATTTAGGTGCTTTACCATTTGGTGAAAATTTACTTCTCACAGGCTTAGAACCCGCTGCTGGCTTCTTACCCTTACCGCTTGGTTTGACTGTTGGCTTGCCTGTTGGTTTAGCATCACTATTTGAATTGCGCGGTAATGAGCTACCTACTGGCTTTTTATTATTACGACCACGGCGACCACCAGAAGTATTACGATCTTCAACAGTGCGCTCATCATGACGCTTCACTGCACGACGGATTTTTTGAGATTTAGATTTCGCACGCTTGCGAGACTCTTTATCTACATCCAATAGGCTTTCTTTTTCATGTGGAAGTTCAACCATTTCACGAAGGTAGTTAACTTCCTTCAATTCAAGTTCCATCCAACCACCACGAGGCAGTGCTTTTTCTAAGAAGATATCACCATAGCGAACACGCTTTAGACGGCTAACCGTTACACCTTGAGAATCCCATAGGCGACGAACTTCACGGTTACGACCTTCGTTAATTACTACATAGAAAGTATGGTTCATACCTTCACCGCCAGCATACATAACGTCTTCGAAACGTGCTTCACCATCTTCCAGTTTTACACCAGAAACTAGGTTTTTAACCATTTTGTCGTTAACTTCACCAAATACACGACACATGTATTCACGTTCAACTTTACGACTAGGGTGCATAAGACGATTTGCTAACTCACCATCAGTGGTGAACAACAATAGACCTGCGGTATTGGCATCAAGACGACCAACAGATACCCAACGTGAATCTTTAATTTTTGGTAGGCGATCAAAAACAGTACGACGACCTTCTGGGTCATGGCGAGTACACAACTCACCTTCTGGCTTATGGTAAGCAAGCACACGACAAATCACATCAGTAGACTCTTTTACTGATACAACATGGCCATCAATACGAATTTTTGCATCGACATTTTCTAGGCGATCACCTAGCTTTGCTATCTGACCATCAACACTAACACGATTAGACTGAATCATCGTTTCTAATTCACGACGAGAACCAAGACCTGCTCGTGCTAATACTTTCTGTAATTTTTCGCTCATTTTTTACCTTATGATGTCGCCTTCACAGGCGTCAATTAACTTTTATTAATCAAGAACCTACCAAATCCAGATAGTTTTTCTCAATCATTTTAAAATTCTATGGATGATGATTATACAATAAGGTTGTGATAAATAGTAAAAAATTAAACAAAATTTTATACTACGAAGCGATTTCCCGCATGATTAAAACTGCTGTGTTAAAGCTGTATTTATTCATACTAAAAGGACCTTGCATTGGAAATGATGGCGTACCTTTTGTTTTTACTGGTAACCAAGATATCAATCAGTCCGGTTTAGTGACAGATAAAAGCATTTGCTTTACAAAAAATGCAAGAAGCGCTTTCAATCGATATAATTTTAGTGAATACAATGCTAAAATAATCGAAAAAAGAAGAGAATTAAAATAACGATGAGTTTACTATAAATGCTAATTAGCCTCCCTAAAGATAACTTGTTGTTATTCATCGCCGTAATTGTCTTATTATGGGTAGTTTTTTTCATCCGGTCTTTATTTAAAGATCGGATGGAACTAGACCCAAAGATTTACCATCCTTATATTGCATATTCTATTTTTATAGTTATTTGGATTTTAACTAACTACTACTTCCAATCCAATTTATTGCTTAGATTC
>JAAGZR010000310.1 GCA_024206155.1 Aliivibrio sp. | reverse complement strand
TGTTTAACTCCATTTTTTATTATTACACGATTTTGTAATATTGCAGGTGGAATCCAAGATACTAAAAACCTACCATTATTTTCTGGTATAAAATTAACTGTTGTATCTTTTACTCCCCCAGTCCATTGGAAATTACCTTTCGTTACTAAGGTTTTATTCCTCATGTCTTCGTTATAATCTATTTGCTCGTATATCTTAGTTAAATTAAACAAAGATAATTTAGCTTCATCTCTGAACGCGTGTTTCTCTGTACGTGGAAACTGTCTATAGTATTCATTTAAGCTGTCCTGGTCATTCTTAAGACCATCTACTTCATTTTCCCAATGACTTATAACACCTACTTCAATTTTAATTCCGTCTGCACCTTCAACTGGTTTTGCCGGCGTATCAAAGACAGGGTGTCCATAAGCATCAATGAATCCTTCGTAATTCCACTCCATAGGTATAAACAAAGAATATAATCCTGAGCTAGTCTGTCCATTGCGGTTTCTTTGTGTAACATCTGATGCATAATATAATTTCTTAAAATTTTCACCGCCTTTATCCAAAGCGTTTGATGTTGAACCCATCATACATTTACCTACAACTCTACTACCTAATCGCAGTGTGGTTTTTGTAACCCTCCAGTTGTTTAATATGTTATCAGGTCTTTCCCATTTACCTGATTCATCGTGTACTAACAGTTTTAGTTTTTCACCATCATAACTGTTGTCACCTGTATTTTTCCAGTCAATAGTTGTATCAAGTCCTACAACTTCTTCTGCGGTTTCACCTTGATCAAGCTTACGTCTGGTAAGCTTCGACGCGGGGACTCTATAAGCAAGTTCCGTTTTTGGTCGGTCCATACCGTCTTGTATGGGTCGAAAGAAGAACGGATAGTTGATAGAGATCGGTACGACTTTGTCGGTGAACATTTTTTTAGCATCACCCCCTGACTTTGATAATATACCAAATCTTGCATCGCTTGATATCGTAGCGAGGTTGACTGTTTCACCAGATGCCATGAATGAAAAACCAGACCTTCTGTTTTTAAGGTAGCACATTCCGTAACATCTTTGGTCTGCTTTGCAAGCTTCCCAGAATATAAAGAATAATCTGTTTGACTCCCTAAAGTCTGCTGCCCCAACGTCAATTTTAGACCACTGCAAGTACATGTAGTGAGTGCCAGTAAGATAAGTAGCAACGCCTTTATTGTTGAACCAATAACCTTCGTCACGCCGTTTAAACTCTTCGTCAATATACCCATACCATCTTTCTTTGAAGTGCTCTGGGTATTTATTCCACTCAAATACACTTTTTATTTTATTTAATTCTTTAGGATATTCTTCTCTAGACCATTTGTCTTTATCCTT
>JAAGZR010000309.1 GCA_024206155.1 Aliivibrio sp. | reverse complement strand
CCACAGGCGGTTTTTTTATTAGGTCAGTTAAGCCAATTAACCTTGAACGGCTTGCCCGTTGTTCACGAACTTCAATTCGATTTCTAAACGGCCGTATTCTTTCTCTGCTTCACCGAAAAATGAAATCTGTTGACCGGCTTTAATGCCAAAATGAAATTGCTCTTCATGGTCTATTTCAACAATCGCTGTACCAGTTGAATCAGTAAATTGGAAATGCTCAGGGCCTACTTGTTGCCCAAGTTTTCCACTTAGGTTAACGGGCATGTCGTCAACATAAGGCATAGATTGAAGCGCCGCAATGCTGCTTGCTGGTTGATAACCTTGGTATGGGTTCGCCAAAACACTTGCTGAAAATAATGACGCTGTAACAATAAGGGTGCTGATGATCTTTTTCATTTTTATTATTCCTGACCTAAACGTGAATGAGGTGTTGTCGTTGAGGTGAATAATACGGTTGGAATGGGAAAAAACCTAAATACAGTTTTGTAAGATCTCAGTAAGGAAAGCAGCCCGTGGGGCTGTTGGGGTTTACTATAATGACCATTTTATGCATCTAAATGGTTGAACATTATTTCGTAGCTGCCAAAGAAGATTAGTGAGGTAGAAAGTATCGCTTAACGCTGTGTCCGGTATTGGTGGTACAGATCACAAATGAGGCAGTCTAGGTAATACGACAAAAATTTTAATGTGAATACCGCCATCAAATAATTGATGGCGGGTATTTTTATAAAGAACCATACGTCCGTTAATTTTTAAATGATTTCACCGGACGCCATACTCCCCATTTGTCAGCAGCATAGGTGCTTTCTGGATTTTGGTCAGAATTAACCCACCAGTGCGCTTTCCATTGTTTTTGGTTAAAAGAAACAACGTCTCCTTGATGGTAGGTTGCTTGAGGATCCCAAGAATTATTTGGTTCTAATGTTTCACCACCGCCCCCAATAACTTCAAAAGAAAATTCCTTCGATGCATTACTTTGAAGTGCTGTTGCTACAAAAACGAGGGTTTCATTTTTCGTTAAATTTTGCGTTTCAACAATCGCCGCATTGTTTTTGTATTCAATTGAGACAGGTGTGCCTTGGATCTGCGTAAAACGCACTGGCTCATGAAATTGGAAGTAGGCGATTTGGCCAATGATCAAGACTTTATCACTGCTCGACACTTCATACATGTCACCGCCTAATGTTGCTTGACCGCTATCGCCATTGAGGATACTCATATTTGCGGAAGCTCTTGCGTCTTTTGCATTGAAAAAGTTTCTTTCTGGTGAGTTTGCAAAATACATGTAGTGCTTCATTTCGGCATGCCAATCACCAATAAACACAGCACCATTTTTGAAGGTCTCATGCCAACCGTTGACTTCAGAAGCCAGTAATCTGTCCCAGTCGTTTAGATTGTCCGAAGAAATCACGATACTAAATGAACGTGCGATATCACCATTTTTGTTAATGATGTCGTATTTCACCGTGTCACCAATTTCAGGGAGAGTGAGATCAGCCGGAATAAAATGATCTCCTTTGTTAAGATTTGGCGTTGGAGTTGGTGGCTCCACGCCATCATTTTCGATGGTGATGTCAGAGCAATTATAAAAACCCTCACCTACAGTGTCATCACGTTGCCAACGAACAAATAAAGTAGCATCCCCAGAACGTTCTGCGGGAAGAGTAATCGCCATTTTATATTTACCGTTTTCAACGGGAACATTACCGTAAGATTGGATAAGCTCAAGATCTTCCCAAGCCAGGCTTTTAGACAAATCTGCCTCAGGTTTTGTTAGATAAAACTCCCAGTAAGAAGGGTTGTGCGGCGCCGTAGCTTTAAAAATATACTCGAAAGTGCCCGCTTTTATTTTCGTTCGAGTCCACTCTAAATGTGGGGTCCCCATGCCTTTTTTGGCTTGGTCTGCTGCATAACAAAGTGTCCCTGAGGGGATTGCTGCTTTCACAGCATCCATATCACGAAAGTTGGGGATATTGATAGAGAACTCGTTGCGCTGAACAAATGGGAAACTACCAGAGGTTGCTTTTGCTTGAGCACACGCTGCATTTGGGGGGTTGCCGGACCAAACACCCCCTTGTTCATAACAAATACTTTGCCGTGCTTCAGGGAATTCTGACCAACCGTGTGCCATTGCGTTGGACTGCATGCCCGCAGCAAATGTCATACCGAGGATCATGCTCAATGTGTTTTTCTTCATGATGGATTTCCTTTCCTATTGAAGATCAAAAGATTCAAGAAAATATTTAAACAATACAACGGTTAGGCTGCCAACTTGCTTGTTGTTTGTGATTTTTCGAAATGGAGAATCAGGCTATTCGTAAAAAAATGAAAACGAAAGAATACGCTACCTCGATGATAGCCATATAAAAAGCATGGGTATTGCATAATGTATGCAAAAGAATACTGATGTGTATCAGTAATATTGTTCACTTAGTACATTCAAAAATACCCCTTTTTTTCTGACATTCTGAAAACCCCGTATTTACTGGTTCTTCAATGAGAAAAGATATATTG
>JAAGZR010000308.1 GCA_024206155.1 Aliivibrio sp. | reverse complement strand
TTAATGATGATCAGGATGTTCGATATCATGAAACCCGCAATGCTTGGAGCAATCGCTTTATTATCAATTCTTTCTTTCCCATCTTTTTCTGCCGATATCGCTTCTGGTGGAAAAACCAGCGTAAAGAAAAACGGTCAAAATGCCTTTTCTCTACCTGCCTCTAACCTACCAATGAGTAAACGTCTAGATTTTAGTGTGGGTAATAGCTTTTTTCGTAATCCTTGGGTGCAAGCGCCTGCGTCTACTGATGCTCGTGATGGGTTAGGCCCGTTCTTTAATACCAATGGTTGTCAGAGTTGTCATATTAAAGATGGACGAGGGCATACGCCGAAAGAGGGGGATACTAACGCGGTTTCTATGTTAGTGCGATTAAGTGTCCCTGCTTTAACTGCGGAGCAGAAAAAACGTGTCATTTTAGAAGGAGTGATCCCAGAGCCAACTTATGGCGGTCAATTACAAGATTTTGCTTTACCGGGAATTGAACCAGAAGGCCAAATTAAAATCACTTATACTGCCCATCCAATCGCGTTGGCTGATGGTGACGTTGTCACATTACGTAAACCTAATTTATCAATTACAGAGTTAGCGTATGGAGAGATGGCAGATAATGTATTGCTCTCGGCGCGGGTTGCTCCGCCAATGATTGGTTTAGGGTTATTAGAATCTATCCCTGAATCAACGATTCTAGGTTTTGCTGAGCAACAGAAACAAGAGAACAGAGGGATCTCAGGTAAAGCTAATCAAGTATGGGATGCTAAGGCTCAAGAGATAGCATTAGGACGTTTTGGCTGGAAAGCAGGACAACCAACATTAATGCAGCAGAATGCCGCGGCGTTTAATGGTGATTTAGGCTTAACCAGTAATATGTTTCCAAAAGATGATTGTACCCAAGCTCAAACAATTTGTGAAAAACTGCCTCATGGCGGAACTCCAGAAGTGAGTGACAAGATCTTAAATTTTGTTGAATTCTACTCACAACATTTAGCCGTGCCTATTCGTCGAAATGTTCAAGATCCTCAAGTCATTAAAGGGCAAGAATTATTTAAAGATATCGGTTGTGAAAGTTGTCATAAAACGAATATCAAGACGGCAAGTATTGAAGACAGACCAGCATTATCTAATCAGTTAATTCATCCTTATACAGACATGTTGCTTCATGATATGGGAGAAGGACTTGCTGATAATAGACCAGAGTTCTTAGCTAATGGTCAAGAGTGGCGAACACCACCACTGTGGGGGCTAGGTTATACAAAAGAAGTCAATGGACATACAGAGTTCTTGCATGATGGTCGAGCTCGAAATGTACTAG
>JAAGZR010000307.1 GCA_024206155.1 Aliivibrio sp. | reverse complement strand
TGGTATCAACCTCTCAATTCTTTTTTCAGGCAACTATGATGTGTAATAAATTGAACATAACAAGCCAAACAGAAGAACAAAGAGATGCCTTTCAAGAAATACTTTCAATGCTGTTTGAGTCAGAAGAAACATCTCAAGATGTAGCAGGTGTAATAAGAAAGCAAATTCTTAAAAATCACACATGTTTTAATCGAGCTTCTCAGCTAGCCGGTATACTAGGCTTAAAAGAAGAATCTAAAAAACTATTGGAGATGATTGAATGAAATTCACTCTATGTGTAACGTGCTGGTCTCAAGATGTTCACCTGTTGAATCAAACGCTTTCATGTTTTAGGGGTCAAGAGAGTGAACCAGATGAAGTAATCATTGTTGGGAATAACCTGAGAGAAATAAAAGTTGATAATAGCGCAATAAAAACATTCGCAGAACCAACTCGTCGGTCGCCCTCGTTTAATAGAAACAAAGGCGCAGAAATGGCTTCTGGCGATGTGATTATTTATCATGATGTAGATGACCTTCCACATCCACAGAAAATACACTTTATAAAAAGGGCTTTTCTAGAGCATGATGTAGACGCATTTGTACATGGGTTTTCAGAGGGTGTGATGTATCCATATAGGTATGGCGATCTGGAGATAGAGCGTATATCAAAAATCAAGCAAGACCAATATCTGCACTCTGACATATGCACAGATGGCGACTTGCATCATGGACAC
>JAAGZR010000306.1 GCA_024206155.1 Aliivibrio sp. | reverse complement strand
GAAGATGGTCACTCACATATCATGGCAAACACAGTTCCTAACTGTATTTCTTATGACCCAACGTTTGCTTACGAGCTAGCGGTAATCATGCAAGACGGTATTCGTCGTATGTATGGTGAGAACCAAGAAAACATTTACTACTACCTAACAGTAATGAATGAAAACTACGCAATGCCAGCAATGCCAGAAGGCGCTGAAGAAGGCATCCGTAAAGGTATCTACAAGCTTGAATCTCACGCTGGTGCTAAAGGTAAAGTTCAGTTAATGAGCTCTGGTACTATCATGAATGAAGTGCGTAAAGCAGCACAAATTCTAAGTGAAGAGTACGGCGTAGCGTCTGATATCTTCTCTGTAACATCGTTCAACGAGCTTACTCGTGATGGTCAAGATGCAGAGCGTTACAACATGCTACACCCAGAAGCTGAAGCAAAAGTACCGTACATCACAACCGTTCTTGGTAACGAACCAGCAATCGCTGCGACTGACTACATGAAGAACTACGCTGAACAAGTACGTGCATTTATGCCAACTGAATCTTACAAAGTACTTGGTACTGATGGTTTTGGTCGTTCAGACAGCCGTGAGAACCTACGTCGTCACTTCGAAGTTAACGCAGGCTACGTAGTTGTTGCTGCTCTAACTGAATTAGTGAAACGTGGTGATATTGAGAAATCTGTTGTTACAGAAGCCATTGCTAAATTCAATATCGACACAGAAAAAACTAACCCGCAATACGCATAAGACTTCCATTAATTAAGGAAACAAACAATGACAATCGAAATTAATGTACCTGACATCGGTGCAGATGAGGTTGAAGTAACTGAGATTCTAGTTAAGGTCGGTGACCGAGTTGAAGAAGAACAGTCACTGATCACTGTTGAAGGCGATAAAGCTTCAATGGAAGTTCCTGCGTCTCAAGCGGGTATCGTTAAAGAAATTAAAATTTCTGAAGGCGATTCAGTAACAACTGGTTCTCTAATTATGATCTTTGAAGCTGAGGGTGCTGCTGCACCTGCAGCTCCAGTAGTTGAAGCGGCTCCAGTAGCTGCTCCTGCTGCGGCATCTGTAGCTGAGCTTAAAGAAGTTCACGTTCCAGATATCGGCGGTGATGAAGTAGAAGTAACTGAAATCATGGTTGCTGTTGGCGATACAGTAGAAGAAGAGCAGTCTCTTTTAACTGTTGAAGGCGACAAAGCTTCAATGGAAGTTCCTGCACCATTCGCTGGTACGGTTAAAGAAATCAAAATTGCTTCTGGTGATTCAGTGTCAACTGGTTCTCTAGTGATGATCTTTGAAGTTGCAGGTTCAGCTCCAGCAGCTGCTCCTCAAGCGGCGGCAGCACCAGTTGCAGCGGCTCCAGCAGTATCTGCTGAGAAAGAAGTTCACGTTCCAGATATCGGCGGTGATGAAGTTGAAGTAACTGAAATCATGGTTGCTGTTGGCGATACAGTAGAAGAAGAGCAATCTCTAATTACTGTTGAAGGCGACAAAGCATCAATGGAAGTTCCTGCTCCGTTCGCTGGTACTATCAAAGAGATTAAGATTTCGGCTGGCGATAAAGTATCGACTGGCTCTCTAATTATGACATTTGTTGTTGAAGGTGCAGCACCAGCGGCTCCTCAAGCGGCAGCAGTTCCAGTTGCACAAGCAGCTCCTGCTGCGGCACCAGTTGCAGCGGCTTCTGCTCCTGCATCAACAGGTGAATTTGAAGCGAACAACGATTACGCTCACGCGTCTCCAGTTGTACGTCGTCTTGCTCGTGAATTTGGTGTAAACCTAGCGAAAGTTAAAGGTACAGGTCGTAAGAACCGTATTCTTAAAGAAGACGTTCAAGGTTTCGTTAAAGATGCACTTAAACGCCTTGAGTCTGGCGCTGCGGCATCAGGTAAAGGCGGTGACGGTTCAGCTCTTGGTTTACTTCCTTGGCCAAAAGTTGATTTCAGCAAGTTTGGTGAAACAGAAGTTCAGAAACTTTCTAAGATCAAAAAGATTTCTGGTGCAAACCTACACCGTAACTGGGTAATGATCCCTCATGTTACACAGTGGGATAACGCAGACATCACTGAGCTAGAAGCATTCCGTAAAGAGCAGAATGCAATCGAAGCGAAAAACGACACAGGCATGAAGATCACACCACTGGTGTTTATCATGAAAGCGGTTGCGAAAGCACTTGAAGCGTTCCCATCGTTCAACTCTTCTTTATCTGAAGATGGCGAAAGCATCATTCTTAAGAAGTACGTAAATGTAGGTATCGCTGTTGATACGCCAAACGGCCTTGTTGTTCCTGTATTTAAAGACGTGAACAAGAAAGGTATTTACGAGCTATCTGAAGAGCTTATGGCTATTTCGAAGAAAGCGCGTGCTGGTAAGCTAACGGCGTCTGATATGCAGGGTGGTTGTTTCACAATCTCAAGCCTTGGTGGTATCGGTGGCACAGCATTTACACCAATCGTAAATGCACCAGAAGTAGGTATTCTAGGGGTATCTAAGTCTGAGATTAAACCTGTATGGAATGGCAAAGAGTTCTCTCCACGCCTACAACTTCCACTGTCTCTATCTTATGACCACCGTGTTATTGATGGCGCAGAAGGTGCTCGTTTCATTACTTTCTTAAACAGTGCATTATCTGACATTCGTCGCTTAGTACTGTAATTAGCGGTTATTGAAACAAACAATAAGGTGGCTAATAAGCCACCTTATTGCTTAATAAATTAAGGGATTAAATCTCTTAATTTAAATTTATTAAAGCAATTTGCGGTGATTTCAATGTTCCTATCTTTGAACATACAAACGTGAATTGTTGTCTAGCTCACAGGCTAACCTAATCTTACTTTCACACTGTTAACATCTATGTAAAATAGACGCAGTCTGAAACAATAATAGAACAATTTGTCAGCCTGTTAGGGAAATGACTATAACGAGGTCAAAATGAGCAAACAAGTTAAAGCCCAAGTAGTTGTACTTGGTTCAGGTCCTGCTGGTTACTCTGCTGCTTTCCGTTGCGCGGATTTAGGTCTAGAAACAGTATTAATCGAGCGTTATAACACGCTTGGTGGTGTGTGTTTAAACGTGGGTTGTATCCCATCAAAAGCACTTCTTCACGTATCTAAAGTTATCGAAGAAGCAAAAGCAATGGCAGATCACGGCGTTGTTTTTGGTGCACCACAAACAGACATTAATAAGATCCGTATCTGGAAAGATAAAGTAGTTACTCAGTTAACTGGCGGTCTTGGCGGCATGGCTAAAATGCGTGACGTTAAAGTTGTTAATGGTTTTGGTAAGTTTACTGGCCCTAATACGATTGAAGTTGAAGGCGAAGAAAACACTACGGTTACATTTGATAATGCTATCATTGCAGCGGGCTCTCGTCCGATTAAACTTCCGTTCATCCCACATGAAGACCCACGCATTTGGGATTCAACGGATGCGCTAGAACTAAAAGAAGTACCAGAAAAATTACTAATCATGGGCGGTGGTATCATCGGTCTTGAAATGGGTACGGTTTACCACTCTTTAGGTTCTAAAGTTGAAGTAGTTGAGATGTTTGATCAAGTTATCCCTGCTGCGGATAAAGACATCGTTAAAGTGTACACAAAGCGTATTAAAGATAAGTTCAAGCTAATGCTTGAGACTAAAGTAACGGCTGTTGAAGCAAAAGAAGACGGTATTTACGTATCAATGGAAGGTAAAAAAGCACCTTCAGAAGCTGAGCGTTACGATGCAGTACTTGTTGCTATCGGTCGTGTACCAAATGGTAAACTTATCGATGCTGAAAAAGCAGGTATCGAGGTTGATGAGCGTGGTTTCATCAACGTTGATAAGCAAATGCGTACCAATGTTGCTCACATTCATGCAATCGGTGATGTTGTTGGCCAGCCAATGCTTGCTCACAAAGGTGTGCATGAAGGTCACGTAGCTGCTGAAGTTATTTCTGGTAAGAAACACTACTTTGATCCTAAAGTAATTCCTTCAATTGCCTACACTGAGCCAGAAGTTGCTTGGGTTGGTAAAACTGAGAAAGAAGCAAAAGAAGAAGGTCTGAACTTTGAAGTTGCTACTTTCCCATGGGCTGCATCAGGTCGTGCAATCGCATCTGATTGTGCTGATGGCATGACTAAGCTTATCTTTGACAAAGAAACTCACCGTGTAATTGGTGGTGCTATTGTTGGTACTAACGGTGGTGAACTACTTGGTGAAATAGGCCTTGCAATCGAAATGGGTTGTGATGCAGAAGATATCGCTCTTACTATCCACGCTCACCCAACGCTACATGAGTCTGTGGGTCTAGCTGCGGAAGTATTTGAAGGTTCAATCACTGACCTTCCAAACAAAAAAGCAGTTAAAAAGAAAAAATAATTCTTTGTTAAAGTATAAAAAAAACCGCTAAGAAATTAGCGGTTTTTTATTATCACTTCCTGAATCCTGAATCCTGAATCCTGAATCCTGAATCCTGAATCCTGAATTTATTTATAAATACACAGCATATTTAAGAAACAGTTAGCCGTATCTTCAAGCTCTTCAATTGAAGAACTACGGTTCGCTTGAATGAAAACAGAGTAGCAAATGCCATGCAGCATTTTAGCTAGGTTTTCAGGCGTATGATCGTTACACACTTCGTTACGCTCAATACCTTCTTCAAACATTGTGTGAATGATCTTCTGATTATTCATATGAGTGCTTAAGAATAAAGGCCATACTTCTTCGCGAGTAGACGTACTCCATTCAAACCAGACTTTGATCCACTTTTCACCAGATTGAACGGTATCAATAATGTTCATTAAGAGGGTGTGAAGGTTAGTTCGTATATCAAGTTCAAGAGAAATTGAGTGTTGTACGAATTGGTGGAATTGTTCTTCTACTTTATTCAATACATCATCAACAAGATCTTCTCTCGTTGGGAAATAGTTGAAAACGGTAGCGACAGATACTTGTGCTATTTCGGCAACATCAGCATGGCCGCCACGGCCAATACCACGTTGTGAAAATACCTCGATAGCTATATCTAGTAGTTGTTCTTTACGCTTTTCTGGGGATAGCCTTGTCCTAGGCCTTTTTTGGATCGTATCCATTTTAATATATCCTTGCCAACAAATTATTATTTTATATAGGGTTTTATTATTATTATTCTCAATAACTTTACATAAGGCTGATTATATATTCAACAATTATTCAGCTTATCAATTGAAAATATGACGAAGTTAAAGGTTATTTTTTTTAAGTTGCAGCAATTTACCGTATAAATGAATTTTTATTGAATTTGTCTAATAAAGTGACAAGGTTAATCATTAAGAGGTATAAAAAACTTTTGTAATTGGATCTACGCCAACGGCGGTTTTATTGTAAACTGTAGAGGTCTAAATCTTGCCTCAGGTAAGTTCAACGAATTAAGTGGGATAGTATGAAACATACAGTAGAAGTGATGATCTCTGAAAAAGAGGTTGCTCAACGTGTTAAAGAACTAGGCCAACAAATATCTGAACACTATAAAGAGTCAGAAGGATTGGTGATGATAGGTTTGTTACGTGGTTCATTTGTTTTCATGGCTGACTTAGCGCGAGCGATTGATACACCAATGACGGTCGACTTTATGACAGCATCAAGCTATGGCAATAGCATGGAAAGTACACGTGATGTACGCATTCTGAAAGATCTTGATGATGACATTAAAGGTAAAGACATTTTGCTCGTTGAAGATATTATTGATACAGGTAATACGTTAAGTAAAGTATGTGAGATCTTGTCTATTCGTGAGCCAAATTCAATCACTATTTGTACGCTGCTTGATAAACCTTCTCGACGTGAAGTTGAAGTAAAAGTAGATTGGATTGGTTTTTCAATCCCTGATGAATTTGTTGTTGGTGTGGGTATCGATTACGCCCAAAAATACCGTAACTTACCTTATATTGGTAAAGTTGTACCACAAGAATAATACAATTTATTTAACGTCGATTTTGCTAGATAGATATGCGAATGGAACGGAACGTCCAAGCCTGCCATCTTCGTCGACTCGTGCGTTTGAGAATAGCAACGTAAAATAAAGCCAGAGAAATTAAGGTGATACTTTCTCTGGCTATTGTCTAATGTAATAAAAAGGGAGTTGTTGCCCTTTTATTTTTCACCACTAGTCTGTGTTATGACAGACATGGCTGCTTGGTAGGATATTTCTAATGATTCTCGACTGTGGCCTTTTACACCCAGATCATTCAAAACGCCATCTCCCATACCATAAACAACGCCGTGAACTTGGATGTCTTGTCCTCGCTCCCATGCGGTTTGCATTACGGTTGAGTTACCCACGTTATAAACTTGTTCTGCGACATTTATTTCACACAATTTATCCCCCCAT
>JAAGZR010000305.1 GCA_024206155.1 Aliivibrio sp. | reverse complement strand
CTGGACACGGAAAGGTTGACGTTTGTTCTGTAGCGTTTATATTCATTTTCTTAAATAGATTTTTATATAATTTTCTGTCGACCTTATAGCCATAAGACTTTTGAAGTTCTATTTCGCGGTCTGATATAAAATCTATATCGTTTGACTGCTCAAGAACTTCATACTCTCCCTCCTTATAGCCTTGCATAAGGGTTACTCGGGTATTAAGATCACGTGTAACACCTATCTTTTTACCTGGTATGTGGTATAAATAATACATTGGTTTTATATTTTATCGTTATATAAATGTAAGTTATGTGCGTGGTGGTAATATGTACCAACAGGCAAATTTAATCTCTCTGCAACCATTTCTTGCAACGATGCAAACTGATATTGATCATTACAGAAACCGTACCAGAGATCATTAGAACGCATATAGACAGACATATACAGTTTGCTTTGTACTATAGTAAACTGTACTGCGTAGGTACATGGCGTGTCATGAGCATACTGATGTATTGTTTTGCCATCATATATACTAATTGCAGCTTGTCTGGTATCTGGATTTTTCTTTAGCATGTTAATAACATTTTCAAGCTGATCGTTTCTTCTCCACTGATAACCATAGTTAGAGTTTACTTCACCGTTTGAATCTGCCATACGTTTCCATATAGCTGGTATCTTACCGTACAGTTCGCCTAACGTTTTAATTCTAGGATCACCAGATAAGTACCAAGCCCACTCTGCAGCTGCATACTCTTCGTTCCAATTACGTTCTTTATTTGTAATTACTTTGTTAGTAGGATTTTCTATTGTAAACCCTATGTTAAACAAAGCTTTGGTACCTGCAAACTCAACACCATTTGTAATGATCTCGTTGTGAAAGTACTCGTAAGCTTCATTTGCTGTCTCGAAAGTATTTCTCATAATAATATCTATAATATTCATAGATCTTCTCCCACACTACGTCTTTACCGTACACGTGAGGCGATCGGTTTGTTTTATTGTTTACGGTTATATCAATATACCATTCACCAGGTTTTTTAGCAAATGGTGCTATCTTTATACCGTTACTAATGCACCAGTTAATAGCTTTGTGATCAAGCTCTGTAGTTTCATATGTACCCATATTCCACTCAGACTTTTTCCTAGCTCTCCAATGTGGAGGCATTATTCCCAGGGCATTTTCTCACCTTCAGCCATACCAGGCAGAACATGAGGTATAAAACGACCTGACTTTGGCTCCCATTTAAAATGTGCTTCAGCTCCGTTTTCACCTAAGTTTTGAAACTTAACCTTAAGTATCTTAGCTTTAACAGTCTTTGCTTCGTAGTCTCTGTGTACTAGTATACCGTGGTAACTAGCATCGTACCATTCACCACCACCTTTAATGTTATACATAGTTGGCTCTTCAATTTTGCCATTACTATCTTTATACATTTTAGTTGGGTGCGCTACAATAAACGTAAGCACATCATACTTCTTACAAAACATTTCGATCTTAGTTAGATACTCCATTGTGTACCTGTTTACATCTTCTGTTTTGCAATCAATGTCTCTGATCTTATTAAATGGATCAATGACTAAGCATTTAATACCTTTGCGTTTAACAAGCTCAGCGCCTTTACGTAACACTGATTCAAGACTATACTTATCCATGTCAATGAAAAAGTAATTATCATTAACATGTTCAGCGACTTGATTCCATTTACCACCACCAATGTCTGAACGTGTAGGCATATCACCCCACGTTTTACGCATTAGTTTATGGGCATGTAAATAAGTTGGCGCATTTTCTGGACTAGCAAACGCTGTCTTCCAACCATAGTTCGCGTTATACCCAACGACCATTTGATCGACAAAATCACTCTTACCGGAACTAGGAATACCAGTAACAGTAATAAACTGACCAGTGTAAGTTGAAAAGATATCATCAAAATTCTGAAGGCCGATCTGGTAACCGGGCTTGAAACCATTTTTAACGAAGTCAGTAACTTCGTCTTCAATGTCTTTGAAAGTTGTGACGTTTTCAAGGGGTACCGGTCGGGCTTTTGTAATACGCTCTGCCAGTTTTTCTTTTCCATACTTTAATAAATATTCATTAGCGTCTTTACAGTCTTCGAAGGTTACTAAGAAACATACTTCAGCGCCGAGCCTACGTATAAGCTCTTGCTGTAGCATTTGACCAGCGTCATCTTGATCAACTGCAAGTATTACTTTTTCTTTATCTTCAAAGTAATCAATACAATTATCTAGATAATCTAGGTTGTTGTTTGTTAGCGTAGCTCCGTTAGGAACTGATATAGCATTTTTAATACCAGCTTCGTGTAAAGCTAACACGTCCATTTCACCTTCGGTAATTATACACGTGTCGTAACCTACAATACTGTTGATATTATAAAATACTTTTTCAGCGCCCTTATATAGCTTAAAGTTTTTACGACCATCTCTGTATTTAACATTAATAAGTTGATCGCCCATAAAGTAATTAAACTTTATAGTATTCTCGGTCTTACCGGTTTGCGGCATATACTCAGGACCCTCACTGATTTTTAAGTCAATGAGAGTCTGAGCTGATATACCTCTTGTTTTAAACCACTCAGCTACTTTAGTTTGTGGTATGTTCCACTCATCAGCCGGAGGCGATGTTGGTCTTACATACTCTTTTTCACTAGCACCTTTACGTTGGTACGTATGCAACTGAAATGATGTACTACAATTGTGACAAGTACCGAGACCCCGTTCCCAATCATACGAAGCACACTGTGCTTTTTGATTTTTGGGTTGCCTATCGTGTGAACATAAGGGGCAGATACCCTGCGTCTTACCTTCTTTTAGGCCATATTGATTGAATTCATCAATCAAGAATCCATTGATCTCTGTTGTCTGCATTTAATTTAATTTATTTATTACCAATCTTCTAAGCACTTAGGGCATATGTCGCAGTAGTCGTGATCTTCCTGCGACATATCCTCATTACACATTTCACATAGTGGCATTAGAACGGTAAGTCATCATCGGCCTGAGCGACCGCAGCTTGTTGTACAGGTGCAGGCCCACCATCTCGAGGTGCAGCTGCTACGTTGTCTCCGTTTGTCCATACTACTTTTACATTACCTAAATAAACCTTGTCTTGTTTAGCATCACGCTCGTCTTTAGACTGCTGTACAGTCACTGGACCGTTGTTGCCGAACTGATCTGGCTCATCATTAATTGTAATAGTAATAGGTAAGTATTTACCTTTTTTACCTTCGATAATTTTATCTTTAGGTATTTTAGTAAGGTCAATACTAGTTGCTAAAATACTAGCCATTACACATAAGAATTTAACTGATTAAACATACGCTGTAGTTGATCTTTAGTCGCGTTAGAATTACGACGTAAGTTATCTACAGCTTTAACATGGTTCTGGTTCGAGTAAAAGTTATTTACATTAGTTTCAATACCTGATACTGAACATACTTTAGTTTGAGTTTTTCTTGCTCTTGCCATATTAATTGGTTTAAAGGGTTTTATTAATAAAATATTGTGAAGGATCAAAACCTTCTTGCTTATAAAACAAATCATAAGCATCGTTTGCTCGTGCAACTTTATCAGAGCCACGCTCGTAAAAGTCTGTTGAGCAGTCAAATAATCCGATCTGATGTGTCTCTTTATCTATAACAATAAATAACATTTCATAACCGAATAGTTTACTATATATGTACGCTTGACTGTCGTAATTGTACATACGTGCACTATTTTGAAACTTGTTTATGTTAGCTGTAGTCTTTAAATCAATCACTAATTTTTCATCATGATTAACTATATCAGCTTTACCTTTCCATTTGTTAGTTCCAAGTTGCGTTATTGCAGGCACTTCGTATTCTACGTTTTCTCCACGTATAAGACCTTCGCAAACTTCGTTGCTTAACATTTTATCTGTCATCAATTCGATCTTATCTACTTCGTGTTGTAATAAACATAGTTCACCGCCTGATATCTCTTTGTAAGCCTTTGTGTTCCTAGTTGATGACTCAACTACTTTATACTTTTTCAGTTTATCTGGTTCAAGTATTGCAGTGTGAAAATATCCACCAACTAAGAACGCTGCTGAAGGCTTCGAAGGTTGACCGTAACCTAGAGGGTTAGTTAAAAGAGCTGATATGTCGCTATTACTAAGATAACGTCTACCAAATTCCCCGTAATAATCCTCATCATTGCGCAGTTTGTTTACTATTTGTTTTTGTTCCATGAACTTCTGCTTGTTTTAATTTAGCCAACGCTTCAGGGCTTACTTTATACTTTTTAGTTATAGCAGTTATGTCACCGCCTGACTTTAAGTATTCAGTTGCCTTTGTAAACGCTTGCGTGTTTACTGATAACGATGGTTTAACGTCTTTGGTTGATTTACCGTGATTGTTTGTAGCATCACTATCTTGTGTATCATCGATAAGAAATAAATTACCTAATGCATACTTCTTACCGTAACTCGAGGCACTACCAAACTGTTGAGGTGTTTGCATACCTTTTTGATTAAGGTCAACGCCGACTATAGCTGTAGCTTCGATTTGATCTTTGCCATCGCTAATCACTGCTGTAGACTTAATCATAGGTGGTAACTTATCTGAAAAAGAATCTACAACTTTTTCATTTATTACAACCGTTATGCCTAGCTCCTTTAAAAAGGGTTTTGTAGCTTCGAGAATATCTTCGGCTGATCTAAAGTAGTATTTGCCGAATGAGTTAAATCTAGATTTTTTAGATTTAAACTTTGTTTGTATTGTTGTTAACTTGTCGTTTAACGTCATAAAGTTTTGGTATTTGGTATACTTATATAATTACATAAAAATATACTGTTTTACATCACTAACTTACAGATAGTCAATCACTTGTGAGTGATCAACGTTGTCAATTAATTTCTGTACAGCTTGCTTTTTTAGCTCACTTATGCGCACATAGTTACTGACACCATCTATTTTTAATTTAGCCGCGATTTGTTTAGCTGTATGCTTGTCGCAGTCAAGTCCGTAGCTTAATCGTAACACTTCATACTCTTTTGTATTTAAGTGTTTTAACAGTAAGCTTTTCAAATAACTATTTAACAAAGCTATATTATACGGCTCTGATTTGTCTGCTATTTGATGTATCATTTGCTCGCCTTCGTCGTTAGCCGGTTGAGCGTCTATAGATAAAAACATAGAATTAAAAAACATTTCAACCATTTTTTTATCTTTAGGGTTTTTACGTATCTCATTTATTTTATGCTCTGGTATACGTATATCACCTCTGTGCATATCTATACGACGTCTGATTCCACCTTTAATACGTTTACTAAAAAACGATTTTAAAGTTTTTTCAATATCATCAGACTCGTTTAGTACAGCCCAGTCAAGCTTGTCAACAGCTTTAATTAAAGACTCGCTACCGATCTGTATAAGATCCATAATAGTTAACACGCCTGATGCCTGTTGACTAGTTGAAAACTTACGCGCTAGATTTTCTACTAGCGGTATAAATTTAACTATAAGCTGCTCACGTCTTAACGTCTCATACGATTCGTGTTTAGGTATAGATCTTTTTAAGTCTTCTTTGTACCTAATATAGTTTTGTACGTTGTACTTTCTCATACTAGCTCTTCTATAATTCCTACTACTTCTGACATAACTAACACTGCCATAGCTACTTCAAGGTTGAAAGGTAAGAGACAATAGCCTCCTACTCTTACAACGCTTTTTGTCATACTAGCCCAGAAGTGTTTATCTGCGTCTGGATATTTCATAATTGTGAGTTTAAAAGTTCTTTTTCTTTCTTTAGTTCTTGTGTCATATTTCTATAAATAGTACGAGTTGAACAATCAAAATAACCTGCTAGTTTCTTAACAGTTATAGTTTGTTTTGCCTCGTTTAATGTTAGCATAGCATCATAGATATCATCTGCAGCTACAGCTTTAGATCTACCTATGATACTACCTACAATACTTAGTTTTTCACTTACCTCAAGACCACACGTATCGTTAAATATAACTTTACGTAGTTTGTTTTTTGGCGGGTATTCTAAGTCATACATGCTAACATCATAAATAATGTTCTTAAACAACTGCTCTGATACGTTAAATGTAACAAAGCCATTAGCTTTATTCACTAGATGTCTTGCAATATACTCAAACTTATCTTGATCAAGCTGAGGATTTAAATACCACAATACAAGCAAATGCCATTTAAGAGATTTATAAGTTGTAATCTTAGCTCTAGTTCTAAACAATTCGTAACACTCGTGTGTACCGTTATGATACACCACGCCCCAGTCGTGTACTTCATCTGGCTTGTCCGTTATTGGATCTCGCCTGTATACGATGCGGTTATTGTTTAAAAACTTTAAGTTTCTGTCTTGTGACATTAGCCTATTACTCCTTATTATTAGGGGCTGTTGTCACAGCCTCTTCAGGTTTTAAAGTACACACAATTATGTGTTCTTTTAAAAATTCTTCTTCTCTTAATTTAGTAAATAACTCTTTTGTTTTTCCCATTATCTTTAGGTTTTTGTTTCTTTTTCTGAAAACTTTTGATCTTATGCGCTATATTCATATAGTTTACGCTGATCATATGGTCGTATAATGATTTGCTCATTTTTGTTTGCTACTTTATATTTATCTTGTTCGTAATAATTCCAATAGGCAGTTATGCTGCAGCCGGGTACTTTGTATTCGTCAGGCATACATTGAGGTGGTTCTGTAAACACCACAGAAGTGATACCATCAGGACAAAAGCGTAATGCATCTTTGCACTTATCTATAGTCATATGTATTTTACCATAGCGTTTTGTGTACTCTTGCCCTAATGCTATCATGTGCTCGTATAACCAATAATAATTTGGTCTGCTTTGTCTAACCCATATTGTTGACGGGTGGTTTAGATGCGCCTGCCTATAAGGTACATCATTAGGATTACCACACACATGATGAGCTGTGCAAAGCATTTGAGCTGATTCTAATATCATCTTTACTTTATGCTTGTCATAAAAATAACTAGCAGCCTTGTAAGGATCTCGATCTAGATAAAATATATTCATTCGTATAATTTATCCAACAATATGTTTGCTACTTCTTCGCTTATCATGTTTTGAGCGTATAGCTTCCAAATAAGTCTGCTCATATTCTTTGTCTTGTTTTAGTTTATATTGTATTGTTTTCCAAACATCTTTTTCCCAATTATTCATAATCGCGAATACATTTAAACAGCGGGTGACGATAATTACCTGCTTTAGTTCTTTCAAAATAAGTAAATGTAGCACGTTTACCAATGTAGTCGTGTACATTATCTAGTATATTAGCTAGATCTTTGTAATTGTAACCTTTACCTGGTGGACAACCGAACTCAATACCGTTGTCGTCCATCATAAAGAACTTGCCAAGTGTACCAGTACGTTTACCTTTACCGGCTTCATAACCTATAATTGTAGCTTCATCATCGCTGAAGTCTTTGAATTTTTGTAGGTTGTAGCTACGTTTTTGCTCGTAAGCACCATTGAGTCTTAGTATAGAACCTTCGTAACCTTGCTTTAGAAAGCCATCATAATGCATGTTAGCAGCTTCTTCATACTTGTTAACTCTGTGAGTTTCAACAGGTACAACTACATTTGACCACAAATCTTTATTTGACAACAGCCATTTAAGTCTAGCTTCGTAACCAATAAACGGAACAATATAGTCATACACGTGGTATTGTATAAGATGTTGCGCGTTTAAACGATCCTCGTCAGTTGGTTTTTGTTTTCTGACTAATGATATGATTTGCTCGAAATCGTCTCTTAGAGCATGATTATACAGCTCACCATCAAGCTGCGCATCTGGGTTTAAGTTAAAAAACCCCGCAAGTCGTAACTCAATGTGTCGTAAGTTATGGAACTGTTTACCCGTACGCGAGTAAGCTCCATTTTTTGTAAAGATACAACGCACGCCGTCAAGCTTAGGTTGTATAAATACAGGCTCAGTAAAGTCAATTTTTTTATCATTAACTTTATGAGCCAACATAGGTTTTATCATAATTTTCTTATTATATTTTCTAATTTACTAATTTTATTCTTTATTATAGCTGCTTTCTCGTATTCTTCAGTATCTTCATACTGTGACATTAGCGTCATAAGTCTAGCGATCTCAGCTACAATCATTTGTTCGTCTGTAGCAGCAGGTAAAGCAGATACTTCAAAATCATCAGAGTTAAACATCTTATGAACAATAGCATCTGCTACCTTTTCTGCTAAATAATCTAGTTCTTTTTTAGTCATTTAAACAGTTTCTTATAATTTTAATTTGATTTGTATATCTTTTTTCGCCGTTAGCAAAGTCAGTATACTCATAATCAGACATATAGCGTGATATTACTTTTTCAGGCGTTAGTACAAATACATTTTCACTGTTGTAATTGTCATAACAACTGATAAAAATACCTATCTTTTTACCTGACCAAATAATATAAGTATATTGGTGGTCTATCATGTCTGGTGATGGATATAAGTAGCAACTGTCATAGTACATGTCGTGAACTAGCTTAGCTGCCATCGCGCTACCGTCTTGTCTGCCGTTAGCGTGCACCCAATTAGCTATTTGTACACCCTGAAACTCAGGATAACCATCGTGGTGTAAGTACATATTTACATAGCTATTGTCAGTAAAGTTACTAGGATTAGCCGCAAAGCCTTCCTTGTACTTTTCTGCATGCTTGCGATCAACAACCATTGTTAAGTTTCTTGTTGCCATATTATTTAAATTTAGCTGCGACTTCTTTTATTTCTGCTTTGTCATCGCTGTCAAGCCCAGGTGTCTGCTGAGCGTACATGCGTAGTACATAGTGCACAAACATAGCGTCGCCTTCTGTTAGTTTAATTGTTTTGAATTTTGTCTCGGTAAATCCCATTATAATCCTGATTTTTTTAAGAAGTAATTATATACTTCTGGTATATGTTTCTTGTAATAAGGTTGGTTTTGCCGAACCCAAAGCTTAAGACTGTGCTTGTCCATAAATGGTCCACACTGATTAAAAAATGGTTCTAAATCATCAATAAAACAACCGACTGTCCAACCTTCCCATATATGCTTATCTCTGTTGATAGTCATTTTGTTCTAGTATTTCTTCAATATCATTTTCGTAATCTACGATAACTTTACCTAGCTCTAAAAAATGCTGTAAAGCTCTTACCTCGTAGTTGCTTAGATCGTTTACTTCACGATCTTCGATTGCATTTAAACAATCTTGCATGTCGTTTACCGTGTTTTCAAACCGGCAATAACTCATGTTAGGCATAATAATTAATTTT
>JAAGZR010000304.1 GCA_024206155.1 Aliivibrio sp. | reverse complement strand
TCAATTTCATTCCAATTAGGAGCATCTTCATCAACCATCTCTTCTACTTGTTCTGATTGCTTTTCGATATGTACAAAAGCCTGTTGTCTTGCGTTAATTAAATCAACACTCGCTTGAGCAAATGCAATATTTGGTAAGAAAAAACGAAATTGCACAAGTAAGATAGTTTTTTTATAAAAAAGCCAGGATCTCATCCACTTTACACAAACAAATACGTAGCACTCTAACTAAATAAAAGCATACATATGTGATCAATGTCGCATTAACAGGCTAATAAACACGCTTTTATTGTGATTAACTTGCCTTTACACCTCTAAAAATGCCCATAATAAAAAGGAATTTGATTAGAGTACAAAGGATATGTATTTACATATGACTATTGCAGCGCCCAGAATCTTGTGTTCAAGCATGGATATTGAACCCAGCAAAAAATGGACATTTAGAGAACCTTCAAGGACAGACGGTGACGATGTTTACACATTGATCACCGAGTGTCCTCCTCTTGATATCAACTCTTCATACTGCAATTTTCTTCAATCTACCCATTTCAGTAAGACCTGCGTTTTAGCAGAAAAAGACGGCAACCTTGCTGGTTTCATCTCTGGTTACCATAAGCCTGATGATCCAAAAACGTTATTCATCTGGCAAGTTGCTGTCTCTCCCCGCTACCGAGGTAAAGGTTTAGCTTACTCAATGCTAAATGCTCTTTTACAACGTAAAAACCTCAAACACACAGAATTCGTAGAAACAACCATCACCAAAGCCAATACTGCTTCATGGGCGCTATTCAAAAAACTGGATGTCGAACACGGTAACCAAGGTGAAGTAACCACGTTTCTAGACAAAGAAGCCCATTTCAAAGGCAAACACGATACTGAATATTTGTATCGTATCGCTCTAAAATAAAATAGGAATCATAAACGGACTCATCATGAATATTTTCAAGAAGCAAGAATCACAAGTACGTTCATACTCAAATAGTTTTCCAGTTGTCTTCCAAAAAGCAAAAGGATGTTGGCTAGAAACCGAAAGCGGCGAACGTTACTTAGACTTCCTTGCTGGAGCCGGATCACTCAACTACGGTCACAACAACCCAGTCTTAAAGCAAGCTTTACTTGAATACATCGAAAACGATGGCATTACGCATGGCTTAGATATGCACTCAAGTGCAAAAGCCACTTTCTTGAATGCATTGAATAATTACATCCTAGAACCTAGAGATCTAGATTATAAAGTTCAATTTACCGGCCCTACCGGAACCAATGCCGTTGAGGCCGCTTTAAAACTGGCACGTAAAGTCACTAACCGAACTAATATTGTTGCCTTCACTAATGGCTTCCACGGTTGTACTGCTGGTGCACTTGCAGCAACAGGTAATCAACACCACCGCCAAGGTGCAGGTTTTAGTTTAAACAACATCACTCGCATTCCTTTTGAAGGCTATGCCGACATCGATGGTCTTAACTTGTTTGAAACCATGCTATCTGACAATTCAAGCGGTTTAGATAAACCAGCTGCGGTACTTTTAGAAACAGTACAAGGCGAAGGCGGTTTAAACGTCGCATCAAACGAATGGTTACAACGTCTAAGCAAAATTTGTAAAGCCAACGATATTCTAATGATTGTTGATGATATCCAAGCAGGTTGTGGGCGTACTGGTACCTTCTTCAGTTTTGAACCATCAGGCATTAAACCAGATATGGTTACATTATCTAAATCTATTGGTGGCTACGGCTTACCAATGGCGGTTGTCTTACTAAAACCAGAATTAGATGAATGGAAACCGGGTGAGCACAACGGTACTTTCCGTGGTAACAACCACGCTTTTATTACCGCAGCTAAAGCACTGGAGATTTACTGGGCAAACTCAGATTTTGAAACACACATCAAACAGTGCTCTCAAAAAGTCAGTGATGTCATTCTTCGTGCTGTAAAACGCTACCCTAAATTGTTTGTTCAGCAAAAAGGTCGCGGCATGATGATTGGTATTGAGTGTAAAGATGGCATTATCTCAAGTGATATCGCTAAAGATTGTTTTAAAAACGGCATGATCATTGAAACTGCTGGTCCATCTGATGAAGTTGTGAAATTCTTCTGTCCATTAACGATCACAGAATCAGAGCTAGAAGAAGGCCTAACCATCTTTGAAAACGCAATTGATAATATTGCAGAAAAACACTTCAAAAAAGCATCTTAATCAGGGACGATACAATGATTGTTAGAACACTAGACGAATGTCGTGATAGCGAACGACGCGTAGCATCAGAAACATGGGAAAGCGTAAGAATGTTGTTGAAAGACGACAACATGGGCTTCTCTTTCCACATCACCACAATTTACCAAGATACAGAAACACATATTCACTACAAAAACCACCTAGAGTCAGTCTATTGCATGAGTGGCGAAGGTGAAATTGAAGTCATTGGCGGTGAAACCTACCCAATCAAACCGGGCACCTTGTACATTCTTGATAAGCATGACGAACACTACTTGCGTGCTTATAAAGATAAAGAAATGGTGATGGCGTGCGTGTTCAATCCACCAATCACAGGTGCCGAAGTTCATGATGAAAACGGCGTCTACCCTATCTTAGATTAAACACTAATTTCCCCTAGTGCTTATTTAAGTTAGTAGTAAATCCACTTGGGTTCATGGTGACTCAAGTGGATTCTCCCTCTCAAAGTCAAAAAGGATTTACCCATGACTTATACCGTAGAAAAAATCGGCGGTACTTCTATGACTGCGTTTGACGCCGTTTTAGACAACATCTTTCTTCGCCCTCAAAATCCATATAATCGCGTTTTTGTGGTCTCTGCCTATGGTGGCATTACCGATTCATTACTTGAGTGCAAAAAGACAGGTAAACCTGGTGTTTATAAACTGATCGCTAAGCGCGACGATAGCTGGGATGAAGCATTAGAATATGTAAAAAATCGAATGTTACTTACCAATGAACACCTCTTTATTGATCCTTTAAATCGTTTAAGAGCAGATAAGTTCATTTGCTCACGAATTGACGAAGCCAAAACCTGTATTTCTAATATTCTTGAAACCTGTCAATACGGTCAGTTTTCATTGCGTCGTTATTTACCTCAAGTGCGTGAATTTCTGTCTTCAATTGGTGAAGCACACAGCGCCTTTAACACGGCATTAAAGCTAAAAACCGTTGGAATTAACGCCAAATTCGTCGATCTCTCAGGTTGGGATAATCAAACGCCTAGAACATTAGATGAAACTATTACTGATGTATTTAAAGACATAGATGTCACCACAGAGCTGCCAATTGTTACTGGCTATGCCTATTGCAAAGAAGGCTTAATGGGCACGTACGATCGTGGTTACAGTGAAATGACCTTTAGCCGCATCGCTTCACTTACCAATGCTGATTTAGCAATTATCCATAAAGAATATCACCTAAGCTCGGCTGATCCCCGTGTTGTTGGTACAGATAAAGTATTCCCGATTGGACGCACAAATTACGATGTTGCTGACCAATTAGCAAACTTAGGAATGGAAGCTATTCACCCTAATGCTGCGGCAGGACTTCGTGAAAGCGACATTGAAATCCAGATTAAAAACACTTTTGAGCCAGAGCACAAAGGCACATTAATCTCATCAGATTACCAGCCAGAAACCAACAAAGTCGAAATCATTGCAGGTAAAGAAAAAGTGTTTGCCTTACATCTCTTTGATCAAGCAATGGTAGGCCAAGTGGATAACGTCGGCTATGAGTTAATGGAAATTATCTCAGACGCCCAAGTTAGTTTAATTGGTAAAGAGATGAACGCTAATTCAATTACTTATTACCTTGGTGGCAGTACTGAAAATCTTAATAAACTGTTATATAAAGCAGAAAAACGCTATCCAAATGCCTCGATTAAAGGTCGTATGGTAGCGTTAATCTCGGTGATTGGTTCTCAGATTGATACTAACAAAGCATTAGCGAAAGGCGTTTTATCATTAATGAATAATGACGTTACTCCTGTTGCTCTGCATGCATCTATGCGTAACGTAAACGTGCAATTTGTAGTAAGCGATCAAGACTATCAAAACGCTATTCGAGCGCTGCACCATGAGTTTTGTGAAAATAGAGCCACCACACTAGCAAAAACTGAACAGGTCGCTTAGTTCCGTTTTACAGTGTAAATAAACCATCAACCGTTAGTTCATTAATGATGAGCTAGCGGTTTTTTTTGGCTAATCGTTTGTAAAGAGGACAATAACTCTTCTAATACAGGGCCAAAAACATGGCTACGCGATACCAAGCAGCCCATTGGGGTAAGCCATCCATCAAATTCATGCGCAATCGGCAACGCCACAAGTTTATTCTGCTCTAATAAGCTTGCTACACTATGCTCTGGTACTATTGTCCAGCCAACCCCTTTGCAAGCAAGATCCATCAAGGTTTGATGCGTATTGGCGTACCACAACTTTGAGCTTATCCCATAGCTGAACCACAACTCTTTACGCTTTGAGCTGCGATGTACTAACTGTCTGTGCCCTTTCAATGCGGCATCATTCACAACAGGCAAACGGGCTAACTCATGCTCTGGACACACAACCGTCAAAAAACGCACATGACCTAGAGTAAAGAAATCCATGTCTACTTTTAGCTCGCCATCTGCATAGACAATCCCTACTTGGGCTTTGCCTTTTTTTACTAACTCTTCAACATCAAACGTTGAGGTTGTGATGATCTCAAAATCCGTCACAGGAAACTTATCTGCCAATGCCGCCAATATTTGTAATACATCGTCATTCATTAAGCTCTCATCAATGGCGATGACTAACTCATATTCATGCTCTCTCTCTAACGATTCGACCTTTTGATCAAAGTACTTTTGTTGATGCAAAATAGATTGAGCAATCGGCAATAACGCTCTGCCTTTCTCTGTTAGCACTGGTGTGTTCTTCTCACGATTAAACAGTTCTTGGTTAATTGAGATCTCTAAATTGGCAATGGCCTGACTCACGCCTGATTGAGCGCGCTTTAACTGACGAGCTGCGGCAGAGAATGAACCGCACTCACACACGGTGACAAAGATTTTTAATTGCTCAAAACTGTACATGGCATTGGTTTAGTCATTGGATTAAACACCCAAACTATCACGATTTGTGATGGCTGTTAACTTTATCTCTTTTATTCGCTCTTTATAATCGCTGATTCATTATTTTTAAATGTATCAATAATCATTAAGAGCCATCGCTATGAAAACCACTGAACGTATTTTCCACGCTATATTATTTGAGGTATTGGCGGTATCACTGTCTATTCTTGGGTTAGCTATTTTTACCAATCACGATGTTACTTCCCTATCAGGAACCATGATAATCGTTGCCACTATCGCGATGATCTGGAACTTTATTTACAATTGGATTTTCGATCAATTCTTCACAGGCGAGAAAACACAACGCACCCTTTCATTACGCATTTTTCACGTAGTGTTATTTGAGTTAGGGTTACTGTTCGTTACTGTACCTGTGATGGCTTACTTATTAAACGTAGGCATCTGGGAAGCGTTTGTGATGGATATCGGCGTGACTATCTTTATCACCATTTACGCATTCACCTTTAACTGGGTATACGACAATGTAAGAGCGGTATTGGTGAAAAGAATGGCGAGAGATGAGTCGGTCGCTACGTGATGCATGAGATGTAATGTAGAGAACCAGATAGTAAACAACCCACCAATCAGCGGGTTGTTTATTTTTTAGTTACTCTGTATCGGTACTGAATAATTTTCAATCCATTCGAGTGATAAAGGTTTGCTCGTCATCCACAAAAGCCACAAAGCCGCCGTGATAGATAAATACCCGACCACGCCCCTCAACTAGGCAAGCAAGCTGTGGAAGCAAATCTTCTTCGTTATCCTGACTTTGAAAAGTGCCTGTATCGGTGATGATGCCGCTAAATGTAGGCAAATACCCATAAGTGCGCTTGGCTTGATCAATCAGGCTCAATTCGCTGGCGGTAGAGAAACAAGAGGGGATCGCACCGGCTTCTTCAATAAACATCGTTTTCAGTTCTTCAAAAGCGGTAATCACCAGCCAATCGATGTCATTAACATGATGGATATACATAGAGCGTCTCGGTTATTCTAGTGCGAATATTTTATCACTATTTAGGGGAGAACGTAGTAGAGATTTAGCTGCTAACGTTATTTTTGTAGATTCATTAAGTAGATAACACGATCCGCTACCTTGCAGCTAAATTATAAAACGCATTGTTACTTTCAGATGGCACTGATTTTTAGTCGAAAAGAACCCTATTTTTTAGGATTTCAATTAACC
>JAAGZR010000303.1 GCA_024206155.1 Aliivibrio sp. | reverse complement strand
GGTATCGTTACGAACGATCAGGAGCTGAATTTATCCAGGCATTACCTGGCCCTGCTGATACTGCAATCGGTGCAAACGTTTACTTACACACTACGACGCGATAACAATGTCTGCTTTAAGGTTTCTTCGCCAAGCTGCTCCTGGGTTCAAAGGACGCCTGCCTGAAGGTTTTGTACGTTCTTTTGCAAAGCCAACGGGACCAGTTCCGCGTTATGCTGGAAAAGACAATCCTATTGTAGGTCCTATAACAAGACAAGGAACTAGACCTCAAGGAATCACAAACAATCCAGGAGCTATTGTTACTCCTGGAATCAATAAAAGTTTAATTCAACAAGCAAGCCAATACTTACCTAAAAGTCCAATGGGATATTTAGGCAGAGGCATGCAAGGTTTGGGCGCAGTAGATGTTGTAAACAAATTAAGAAAAGGTGATTATGTTGGCGCTGCAACCGAAACGGCACTGTTATTTCCAGGGAAAACATTAGGAGCTGCTCGAAGCCTTCTTTTCAATCCAGTATCCCTAGGAACAGCAGGTCTTCTTACTGCATCAGAACTCATGTTCCCTGCCAAAGCAGCAGATGGAACAATGGATTCTCCTGAAGCAAAAAGAATGAAAGAAACCTTTAGAACACAGGAATATGATAAAGAGCAAGGTGCTGACCTTGACATGGAAGCAATTAGAAATCTTCCCGGAGGATCAGCTAATCCCTCACCTCTACCTCCTTTTAATCCTAACCAAGACCTGCCTGCTTCCGCTGAACAGTCTGTTGATACGTCTCCCTTCCAGCACCAGATGGCTATTTATGAGCAAGGAAGGAATGCTGCAACAACACAAGCTGAACGAAATCAAGTTCGCGATTTAGGACTTGCTATCCATAAGGCACATAACCCACAGCTTTACAGTAGCTTCCAAACTCCGATGGCATCTGATCGGACATTTAATCCGTTGATGGCTAATACATTCCCAGATAGTTATCCGCAAACTAGAGAGGCTTTTATTGCTGAAGGCGGAGTACAAATGCCACAAACAATGAATAATGTTGATGCAAGAAACGAATTGATTGAAGGTAACCGTTTAGAAGGGGAGCAAATGGCTGGTCAATTTGCAGCAAGCTTGGAAGCCCAAGAGTTCATGAAGAAGTTTTTGGCAGGTCAAAAATGAGTAAACGTTACACCCTAACTAACCTTGATAAGTCTGCTATTTATAAAACAGCAAAAAATTTAGGAGTTGATCCTTATGAATTTGCTGCTGTTTTAGAACAAGAATCAGGTGTTAACCCAAACATTTGGGGAGGACAAGGAGGTGGTTATTATGGAGTAATTCAATTTGGTGGACCAGAAAGAGCAGAGGCTGGTTTAAATCCTGAAAAAATAGGTAGCTATACAGTTGCTGAACAATTACCTCATGTAGAAAAATGGCTTAGAGGAAGAGGGTTTGAATCAGGGATGGGTACAGATAAATTGTATGCAACAATCTTAGGAGGTAATCCAGAAGCAGATATTTATGCTAAAGATTCTTTTGGTACTAGTGTTGCAGATTCTTTAAATCGTTTTTATACAGGAGGATCTTTAAATAAAATTGCAAGGCAAAAGTTAGGTGACTTACCTCAAGAAAATTTAACTATTAATAATTATTATTCAGTAGAAGAACCTAAAAAGGAAACTAAAAAGAAAAAAGATCCTTTTGAGCAGTTAATGCTAGGGCAATTACTTAGAAGTGTTAATCCCACTGGTACTACTGGTTATCCTTTTCAACAAATGCTGGGAGCAATTCAAAGACAAGGTAATGACTTAGCGGATAATTTAGTCAAGCAATATCAAAGCTTTGGTGGGTTACGCTAAAATAGACAGATAAGACAGTAACGTAAATGACAGCCACTAATACAAACAAGCAACCTGTGTT
>JAAGZR010000302.1 GCA_024206155.1 Aliivibrio sp. | reverse complement strand
TCACCTTGGAAATCACCAGAGGTAACTTCTAAAAGGCCTAATAACGTTTTACGTTGGAACGGAGAGATAACAACACACTTAGGTTCGTCTGGATCAATATCATTCTCATAGAACTTCATATCCATTTGGTTGATAAGGTCTTGAGAAATAGGCGTAGTGTAATCACCAACTTCTTGACCTGCAGGGAATGCATTTAAGTTACCATCACCGTCTAAAGCGTCAGCAGTTGCCGCCGCAATAATCACATCATCTTTATTACGGTTTGAACCCCAAGCTAAGTTTTGCGTTAACGTTGATAGTGGGTCGATAAGCATTTGAACAATATCTTCTTGCTCTACTGTGTCGCCGTTATCAAATGTTTTAGCTTGTGAAACACGGCGTGACCATGGTGTATCATTTTCTGGTGTTGCTGTGCGTGCGGTAGTTTTCTCGCTGAAATCAGTAGGACCAACACGCTCCCAGTTATGGGCTGCACCGTTAGTCTGCTTCATTGTACATAAGCCAGCTAAGCGAGAAGGTTTTTGTTGAGCTAGGAAACGAACGTTATCTTCAAACGTTTCGATTTGTACATTATCAATTGTGATAGCCATGATAGGCTCCTTAGTATTAAAAATAATTAGTTTATCTATTTCTCGGACTAAGTTGATCTAGCTACCCGATACTTGATTAAGTTGGATAACAGACCAGAAAGGCTACCTGTTGTTTTTACAGTATACTACTAATTTAATTCAAATACTAATTT
>JAAGZR010000301.1 GCA_024206155.1 Aliivibrio sp. | reverse complement strand
TTGCGCACATGCGTCAGTGGCTTGTGGGCAACGCGTACGGAATACACAACCAGATGGTGGATTGATAGGTGAAGGTAAATCTCCCTCTAGCATCTCAATCACTTTTGCTCTCTCAAGCTTTGGATCTGGAATTGGAACCGCAGACATAAGTGCTTTAGTGTATGGGTGCTTAGGATCACTAAACAACGCATCCGACTCGCCCAACTCTACTTCATTGCCCAAATACATAACCAATACGCGATCTGAGATATGCTTAACGACAGATAAATCGTGGGCAATAAAGACTAAACTTAAGCCAAGCTCTTTTTGCAACTCTTTAAGTAGGTTTACTACCTGTGCTTGAATCGATACATCCAGTGCAGATACAGGCTCATCACAGATGATCATTTTAGGCTTTAGAATTAGTGCGCGAGCAATACCGATACGCTGACACTGACCACCAGAGAATTCATGAGGATAACGGTTGATTACGTTTGGTAATAACCCTACCTTTGCCATCATTTCTTTTACTCTATCTTTCACTTCCTCTTTTGTCAGTTTTGGATAGAAAGTCTGCAAAGGCTCAGCAATAATATCCCCTACCGTCATACGAGGATTCAATGATGCCAATGGATCTTGGAAAATCATTTGGATCTCTTTACGCTTTTGGCGCAAAGGCTCGTCATCTAATTTGGTTAAATCTTCACCTAGCCAAACTACTTCGCCCTCTGTTGCTTCTACCAAACCGATAATTGCACGGGCAAAGGTTGATTTACCACAACCAGATTCACCTACCACACCCAGTGTTTCGCCTTCATATAAACGAACGTTAACACCATCTACCGCTTTTAAATTTGCAGGTTTAGCCCAAGGCCATACTGACTTTGATGCAATGCTAAAGTGAACTTTTAAGTTCTTTATATCTAATATTAATTTTTTACCTGCTGACATTACCACGTCTCCTGATCAGAAAAACAAGCACGTAAACGACCAGCTGCAAATGGTTGCAGGATCGGAGCTTCTTGCTTACAACGGTCCATTACACGATGGCAACGCTCTTGATAAGGGCACCCTGTAGGTAAACGAAGCAAGTTTGGTGGGTTACCTGGGATAGTTGGTAAAATCTCACCTTCTTGATCTAAACGAGGAATCGCTTTTAGTAAACCTTCTGCGTATGGGTGGCTTGGTTCATAAAAAATTTCATTCACTGAACCATATTCCATTGTACGACCTGCGTACATCACCAATACTTTATCACACGAGCCTGCAACCACACCTAAGTCATGAGTAATCATAATGATCGCGGTATTAAATTCACTTTTTAGTTCATTCAATAATTGCATAATTTGTGCTTGGATCGTTACATCTAATGCTGTTGTTGGTTCATCCGCAATAAGTAGCTTAGGGCGACATAATAATGCCATCGCAATCATTACACGTTGACGCATACCACCTGAAAACTCATGCGGATACATTGTAATACGCTTACGAGCTTCTGGTATTTTAACCGCTTCTAACATACGAACTGATTCTTCAAATGCTTCTGCTTTACCCATACCTTTATGCAGCATCAATACTTCCATTAGCTGATCGCTAACTTTCATGTATGGATTAAGCGATGTCATTGGATCTTGGAAAATCATCGCCATCTGTTCAGCACGAATACTGTTTAGCTCTTTTTCAGGAAGGTTAAGAATTTCTTTGCCTTCAAACTTTGCACTACCCGTAATAATACCGTTTTTAGCTAATAGACCCATTAGTGCAAATACTGTCTGTGACTTACCAGAGCCTGATTCACCTACAATGCCTAATGTCTCACCTTGTTGAAGTGAGAAGTTTAAATCGTTTACTGCGGTTACGTTACCATCTTGAGTTGTAAACTCTACACGCAGATCTTTTACATCTAATAAACTCATAATTCTTTCCTGCTCAAATTTGTTTAATAATTAACTGTCCACACAGAGAGTTATCTGTCTTTTGGATCCAGCGCATCACGTAAACCATCACCCACATAGTTAAAGCAGAACAAGGTAACGACCATAAATAAAGCGGGGAAAGTTAACTGCCAAATTGCAACTTCCATTGTTTGAGAGCCCTCTTGAAGTAAGGCACCCCAACTTGTCATCGGCTCTTGAACGCCTAGACCTAGGAAAGATAAGAAAGATTCAGTTAAGATCATACTTGGAATTAGCAATGTTGAATAAACAGCAACAATACCTAATACGTTTGGTACGATATGGCGAGTGATGATACCCCACTTACTCACACCACACACGTGTGCCGCTTCGATAAACTCTTTGCTGCGTAAACTCAGTGTCTGACCTCGAACGATACGAGCCATATCTAGCCAAGCAATCGCACCGATAGCAACAAAGATAAGTACGATGTTGCGACCAAAAAATGTAACTAGAACGATTACTAGGAACATAAATGGAACCGCGTATAAAATTTCAATAAAACGCATCATAATACGGTCGACTTTACCGCCAACAAATCCTGACGTTGCACCATAAAGCGTACCAATAAGTACCGCAACAAATGCGCCTAGAATACCAACCATTAATGAAATTCGACCACCAACAAGAGTACGAACAAATAAGTCACGACCTAAGCTATCCGTGCCAAAAAGGTGAGCTGCGCTTGGGGCTTCGTGCAGTGCATACCAATCGGTATCGTCATAAGCGTACTGACTGAACATTGGTAAAAAAATCACGGCAAGAGTCATTACTGTAAGTACACAAAGGCTGATCATTGCTGCTTTGTTTCGCATAAAACGAAGGCGAGCATCCTGCCATAAACTACGTCCTTCAATCTCAAGATTTTCTGAGAATGATTCGATCGCTTCTAAATTTTCTTTTTTCGTTAACATACGTCCGTCCCCTATTAATAACGAATTTTCGGGTCAATTACTGCTAGTAATACATCAACAATGGCGTTGAATAAGATAAATAGGAAACCAATTAAAATAGTCACCCCCATTACTAGCGAATAATCACGGTTAAATGCTGCGTTTACAAATAACTTGCCAATGCCAGGTAGACCAAAAATAGTTTCGATAACTACTGAGCCGGTAATAATACCTACAAACGCAGGACCCATATAAGAAACAACAGGCAACATTGCTGGCTTTAACGCATGTTTTAGAACGATATAGCGGTAGCTTAGCCCTTTTGCACGAGCCGTACGGATAAAGTTACTGTTAAGCGTTTCAATCATGCTACCGCGGGTAATACGTGCGAAGGTTGCAACGTAAAGAAATGACATCCCCAAGATTGGTAAAAACATGTATTTGAATGAACCATCATGCCAGCCACCTGCAGGGAACCAACCAAGCTCAATAGAGAATAAATAAATAAGGGCTGGTGCTAACACAAAGGATGGCATTACTACCCCCACCATGGCTGTGGACATGATACTGTAGTCGAGCCAGGTATTTTGCCTTAACGCAGCTAAGGTACCAATAGACACTCCAAGTACAACGGTAAAGATAAAGGCAAAGAAACCCACTTTTGCAGATACAGGTAACGCAGCTTCAACTAACTCATTAACTGTGTAATCTTGGTATTTAAATGATGGCCCGAAATCACCTTGCAGAATGTTTCCAAGATACGTCGTGTATTGTTCAAAGACAGGCTTATCTAAACCATACTTTGCATTGATGTTCGCCATTACTTCAGGCGGAAGTGGGCGCTCAGTAGAAAATGGGTTACCAGGGGCAAATCTCATTAAGAAAAATGAGATAGTGATCAAAACCAACATAGTTGGGATTGCTTCAAGAATCCGTTTGATAATGAATTGAAACATAATTCACTCTTCCAGTCTGTGACAAAAAATAAAATAAAGGTGGATCTAGCCACTACACGCAATTTTGCATGCAGCGGCTTTTTTTATAGTTTTATTTGCTAATGATTACTTAGCTTTAATATATAGGTCTTTCGAGTAGATTTTCTCTTCCGCATTTCCTGTTGGGAAACCACCTACTTCTGGGGATAATAAACGAGATTTAACATACTGATAGATAGGTGCAATTGGCATATCTTTAGCTAGTAACTGCTCAGCTTGAAGATAAATAGCAGTACGCTCTTCTTCTGAAGTGGATGCTAAAGCTTTTTCAATCAATGCATCGTATTCAGCACTTCCGTAGTGTTGGCCACCCGTTGTGTTCTTACTTACCATTAATGTTAAGAAAGAAGACGCTTCATTATAATCACCACACCAGCCGGCACGGGCAACTTCAAATTGACCTTGGTCTTTTGAGTCAAGGTAAGTTTTCCACTCTTGGTTTTCTAAAACAACTTCCAGACCTAGTGTCTTCTTCCACATAGAACCAGCGGCAACCGCAATTTTCTTATGGTTTTCAGATGTATTATATAGAAGTGTAAATTTCAGTGGGTTTTCAGGACCGAAACCTGCTTCTGCTAATAAACGTTTTGCTTCAGCATTACGCTCATCTTGCGTCATCTTACCGTAAGCAGGAAGCTCAGGATTAAAGCCAGCAGTAATTTCAGGCGTTAAGAAATAGGCAGGTTTTTGACCTTGACCCAAGATCACATCAGAAACAATTGAGCGATCAATTGCGTAAGATATTGCTTTACGCACACGCACATCATCAAATGGCTTTTTCTTAGTATTGAATGAGTAGTAATAAGTACATAGACTGCCAACCACTGAAACTGATTCTGGCTCTTCTTTTGTCAGACGTTTGAAGTGTTCAACTGGAAGTTCATTCGTAAAATCTAGCTCACCAGATAGAAAACGATTCATTTCTGAAACTTGGTTCTCAATAGGAAGGAAAGTAACTTTAGTTAACTTGGTATCGGCATTATCCCAATACTGTTCATTACGAACTAATTCTAAACGCTCATTAACTACCCAGTTATTTACAACGAATGCACCATTACCAACAAAATTGCCTGGCTTAGTCCACTGGTCACCGAATTTTTCAACAGTTGCTTGATGCACAGGTTTAACTGTTGTGTGACCCATCATTTTAACAAAATAAGGAACCGCAGTATCAAGTTGAACCTCTAACGTATTTGCATCTATCGCTTTAACGCCAAGCTCACTCTTATCTTTTTTACCCGCAACGATATCTTTAGCGTTCGCCATCTTAGTATATTCCATATACCAAGAGTATGGAGATGCTGTAGCAGGATCAACAGCACGTTGGAAGCTGTATACAAAATCATCTGCTGTTACAGGATCGCCATTTGACCATTTAGCGTCTTTACGTAAATGGAAAACAAAATTTTTGTTATCTGTCGTTTCCCAGCTTTCAGCCACACCAGGGATCGTATTACCGTCAGCATCTTGGTTTACAAGACCTTCTAGTAGATCACGGATTACGTGCGATTCAGGAACACCTTGCGATTTATGAGGATCAAGCGTTGCAACTTCAGTACCGTTACCACGAGTCAGTTCTTGAACGTCAGCGTAAACGACTTCTGTTGATACTGATTTTTCAGCAGGTTTTGTTTCTTTCACTGGTTGCTCTGCAGGTTTATCTCCACAGCCAGCGAGTGTTAGTGACAGGCCACCAAGCAAGATTGCTTGTGTAATTTTATTCTTATACATGCATTAACTCCAATACATTCTATTTTGCATCCATGACATACTTCGGGCAAAACGACTTGCCAATCATTTAAATCTAAAAAACGTTAAATACGCCTAAAAAAGATTAAATTCTTCGAAGAATTGTGGGCAACACTATCAATCATTGAAGTAATTTGCCACATTTTTGTCACAAAACACATAATAATTTTTCAAAACAATATATTTAAAAGCATAAATAACTAATTTATTAACCCTTTTCAGATTTAATATATATAAAACTATAAAAATAAGGAATCCATCACTAATAACCGTAATTTACACCTATTAAAAAGAACAAAAAACCAACAAAAAACCATATAATTAAACCAATACAACACAAAATCCCACATACGCATAACAGGCACTGAAGTTAATTAACAGAATGCTCAATAAAAAATTATTGCAATCACTTAGAATCAAATTTTAGAGAGACCCCCCAATAAAAATCATCACTTACAAATCACCTTCTACAATAATTTTAGGCTGCTGCCAAACTGCTATAACCAACTGGTAATTTATGAAAGATAAATAATGCTTATTAGTACTGCGGTATTTTTCGCAGCAATCCATTTTAGATTTTATTATCAAGGATGTTATTTATGTTAAAGAAAAAATTGGGGATTTGTTCTGGAGCAGTTGCTCTTGCCCTCTCAATTCCAGCTCATGCTGCAACACCAGGCCAAGCGATTATCTCTTGGATGGAAACCGATTTTGCCATTATTGAAGTTGATCAAGCCGCAACATCATATAAAAATCTTGTCACAGTAAAAGACTTTGCTGAAGTCCCTGTTACTTGGGATCGCTGGTCTGGTGAATCTGCAGAAAAATGGCGCGTGTTATTAAATGGCGTTGTTGTTCATGAACAAGCAGTTTCTCCTTCTGCTTCACAAAAAGCCTCTACGGTTCTACAAGTTCGTCAGGGTGGTCAATATGAAATGACGGTAGAACTTTGTAATGGTTCAGGTGCAACAGAAGAGTGTAGCACCAGTGCAGCCAAAGCAATTGTTGTTGCCGATACTGATGGTAGCCATTTAGATCCGCTACCAATGAATGTCGATCCTGCCAATGGAAATTACACTACACCTGATGGAATGGTTTCTGGCGCTTATTTTGTTGAATGGGGAGTTTATGGTCGTAAATTTGCCGTTGACCAAATTCCTGCACAGAATCTAACGCATATTCTTTATGGTTTTGTTCCTATCTGTGGTCCTAATCCTTCTTTAGGTGAAATTGAAAATGGTAATAGCCTGGCAGCCTTGAACCGCGCTTGTGCTGGAACGCCTGATTATGAAGTCGTTATTCATGACCCATGGGCAGCAGTTCAAATGCCACAACCTCAATCAGGCCATTCTTTTAGTACGCCTTATAAAGGGACTTATGGCCAGATGATGGCCCTGAAACAACGCTATCCAGATCTTAAAATTGTTCCATCCATCGGCGGTTGGACTTTATCAGACCCTTTCTACGACTTTGTTGATAAATCCAAACGAGATATTTTTGTCGCGTCAGTTAAACAATTCCTTAAAACATGGAAATTTTATGATGGTGTAGATATTGATTGGGAATTCCCTGGTGGTGACGGTGCAAGTGCAACCGGTGGTGATCCAGTTAATGACGGGCCTGCTTACGTTGCTTTAATGCAAGAATTAAGAGCAATGCTTGATGAATTAAGTGCAGAAACAGGCAAAAGCTATGAATTAACATCAGCAATTGGTTCTGGTTATGACAAAATTGAAGATGTTGACTACGCTGCTGCATCACAGTACATGGATTATATCTTCGCAATGACATACGATTTCTACGGCGGTTGGAATAACGTTGTAGGTCACCAAACAGCGCTAAACTGTGGAACACATATGTCTCAAGGCGAATGTGATGGTACAGGTCTTGATGATAAAGGCGAACCACGTAAAGGTCCAGCTTATACAATCACTAACGCGATTGACTTACTACTTGCTCAAGGTGTTGATGCTAAGAAGCTAGTTGTCGGTGCTGCGATGTATGCGCGTGGCTGGACTGGTGTTACACGTGACAGCATGACTGATCCGACAAATCCTATGACAGGGGTTGGTAACGGTAAAGTTGCAGGTTCGTGGGAAGCAGGCGTAATTGATTATAAAGATGTAGTGACTAATTACGTAAATAAAGCAGGTGTTGAAGTTGGTTATGATGATATTGCTCAAGCTGCTTACGCTTATGATCCAAGCAATGGTGACTTAATCACTTATGATAATAAACAATCGGTACTTGCTAAAGGTGAATACGTTCGTTCACTTGGTTTAGGTGGTTTATTTGCATGGGAAATCGATGCGGATAATGGTGACATTCTAAATGCTATGCAAGAAGGTCTTGCTGGCGACGGTACGGTTACGCCTCCTGCAAACAAAAAACCTATAGCTAAAGCTGGTGTAGATATTTCAGTTATTGCGCCTGCAGCTGTACAACTTGACGGTTCATTATCTTCTGACAGTGACGGTTCTATTGTTTCTTATGCATGGACACAAACCTCTGGGCCAAAAGTGACATTAACTGGTGCTGATTCAATAAATCCGAGTTTTGCAACAGATGCCTTTACTCAATCTGAAACGCTTCAGTTCACGCTGACCGTCACAGATGATAAAGGTGCAATTGCAGCTGATTCAGTAGCAGTGTCAGTAACTGTAGAAGATACAGGGCCGGTAAACACCGCACCTGTAGCTGCTATCGTTGCTCCAACATCGGTAAACAAAGGCGATGTTGTTACTCTTGATGCATCAACATCAACTGACGCAGACAATGACCCATTAACTTATTCATGGGTAATCCCTACTGGTATCGATGCTACTGTTGTTGGTTCTCAAGTAACCTTTACAGCAGGCTCTTATACTGTAGATACGCCTTTCACTTTCTCTGTAACAGTAAATGATGATCAAGCATCAAATACTTCAAATGTTACCGTAACTGTTCTGAAAGATGCTGGTGATCCACCATTAACTTGTGATAGCACATGGGATGCTTCAGCAGTTTATACTGGTGGTGATCAAGTATCACAAGCAGGTAAAGTATGGGAAGCGAAATGGTGGACAAAAGGTGATGAACCATCAAAATCTGGTAAGTGGGGAGTATGGAAAGAAGTGGGTATTTCTACTTGTAACTAATCCTCGACATTAACCTTGTAAATAATAAAAAGACCAAGTTCATTCATCTGAGCTTGGTCTTTGTTTTCAAAACAATAAAATTACTTAAATAAACTTCACTTACCTAGCGCTTCTTTATAATGCAAACGGCAAACTGATACATACAATTCATTACCACCAATAGCAACCTGATCGCCATCAGCAATAGCAACTCCATGCTCATCAGTACGAATAACCATGTTTGCTTTACGCCCACAATGGCAAATCGTTTTTAACTCTACTAATTTATCTGCCCAAGACAATAAGTATTTACTACCTTCAAACAACTCACCTAAAAAGTCCGTTCTTAAACCATAACACAATGCTGGAATATCTAATTTATCCACGACTTCAGTCAATTGATAAACCTGCTCTTTCGTTAGGAATTGGCATTCATCGATTAACACACAATGAAGTTTCTCTTTGTCATGAAGCGTTTTAATTGCTTCAAATAAATTCATATCAGTATTAAATAAATGCGCATCAGCATCTAGACCAATACGAGAGCTTACTTTACCCACACCGTAACGGTCATCAATCGCTGCGGTAAAAATAGCAGGATTCATACCTCGCTCTTGATAATTAAAAGACGATTGAAGAAGTGTCGTTGATTTACCCGCATTCATTGCTGAGTAATAAAAGTACATTTGAGCCACAAATGTGTCCTCTATTAAAGTTTAAAAATTTATAAAGCTGGCAATAAAAAAGGCTGGAAAACCAGCCCCTTTAATAAAATTAGTTAAGATTACTTACGACGCCATGTCGTCCCTTCAGGGCTATCTTCAAGTACAATATTTAGCGCAGCAATTGCATCACGAGCCGCATCAGCAGCTGCCCAATCTTTTGCGGCACGAGCATCATTACGTGCTTTAATTAATGCTTCAATTTCAGCAACGTCATCATCACTGCTATTATTACCCTGTAAAAAAGCTTCTGGTTCTTGTGATAACAAACCTAACACATCAGCTAGTTCGCGCATTAACGCACCCAATTTAGAAGCGGATTCTATATTTTCAGTCTTCAGGCGGTTTACTTCACGAGCCATTTCGAATAATACCGAATAAGCTTCAGGCGTATTAAAGTCATCATTCATTGCCGTAGAAAAACGGGTAACAAACTCTTCGCCACCAGCAGGAGTTACCGTTAAATCAAGACCACGTAATGACGTATATAAACGCTCTAATGACGCACGAGCTTGGTTCAAGTTATCTTCACTGTAGTTTAATTGGCTGCGGTAGTGACCAGACATTAAGAAATAACGAACCGTCTCTGAATCGTAGTGCGCTAACACATCACGGATAGTAAAGAAGTTACCTAATGATTTAGACATCTTTTCACGATCAACCATAACCATGCCACTGTGCATCCATGTATTTACATACTTAGAGTCATGAGCACAGCATGATTGCGCAATTTCATTTTCGTGGTGTGGGAATATCAAATCAGATCCACCACCATGAATATCAAAATGATTACCCAGGATAGAAGAGTTCATCGCTGAACACTCAATATGCCAGCCAGGACGGCCAGGTCCCCAAGGTGATTCCCATGTAGGTTCACCCGGCTTAGACATTTTCCATAAAACGAAATCCATACCGCTGCGTTTAACGCTTGCTTCTTCAATGGTGACACGAGAGCCCGCTTGAAGCTGTTCAAGATCTTGGCGAGAAAGGCGACCATATTCATCGTATTTTTTCACTTCAAACATGACATCACCATTGGATGCAACATAAGCAAAGCCGCGTTCAATTAGACGATCAACCAGTTCAATAATTTCAGAAATGTATTCAGTCGCTCTTGGCTCAACATCTGGACGCTTCATATTTAACGCATCAAAATCAGCGTGCATATCGGCAATTAAACGCTCAGTTAAAGCGTCACAGGTTTCACCATTCTCAGCTGCACGCTTAATGATCTTGTCATCAATATCGGTAATATTACGCACAAAAGTAAGGTCGTAACCTAAGAAACGTAAATAACGAGAAATTACATCAAAAGAGACAAACGTACGGCCGTGACCAATGTGACACAAGTCGTAAATGGTAACCCCACACACATACATACCGACTTTACCTTCGGCAATTGGTTTAAATTCTTCTTTTTGACGTGTAATTGAGTTATATATTTTCAACATGCTCTTTTTTTACTCATTATTTGTTTAAAGGATATATAAAGGCTATTAAACCTATATTAAGTAATGATAGCAAGAAAATTCCCTGTAGATCCTCGTTAATCTTAGGTAAAATCAATTTCTATTTAAATACAATTACAAAGGTAATTTCATGATCATCCTTCACACATCATTTGGTGACATCACAGTTAAGCTTCATGAAGATAAAGCACCAGCAACTTGTGCTAATTTCCTACAATACTGTCAAGATGGTTTTTACGACAATACACTTTTCCACCGTGTAATTGATGGCTTTATGGTTCAAGGCGGCGGCATGACTTCTGGTCTTGAAGAGAAAACAGGTCGTGCTACGATCAAAAACGAAGCAAATAATGGCCTAAGCAACAAAGTAGGTACATTAGCAATGGCTCGTACTATGGAACCGCATTCAGCAAGTTCTCAATTCTTCATCAACGTAAACGACAACAAATTCCTAGATTTTAAATCTGAGTCTATGGATGGTTGGGGCTACTGTGTATTTGCTGAAGTAGTTGAAGGCATGGATGTAGTAAACAAGATCAAAGATGTTGCTACTGGTAACTACGGTTATGTACACCAAGATGTTCCTGTTGAAGAAGTATTCATCACAGGTACTACAATTACAGAATAATTCTGTTTATGCTGGCTCTTATTTCTTAAGGGCTAGCATCTTCATCACTCCAACAAAAAGCATTCTATGACTATTTTATTTATTTCTGATCTTCATCTCTCACCTCTTCGCCCTGATATTACTGATTGTTTTTTAGACTTTATGAATACAGAGGCTATCCATGCAGAGAAACTGTATGTGTTAGGTGATTTGTTTGAGTTTTGGATCGGTGATGATGATAACTCTCCCTTTAATGTGGTAATTAAAGAAGCATTTAAATCGTTAACCCAACATGGTGTTAAGTGTTACTTCATTCAGGGTAATCGTGACTTTTTATTAAATAAACGCTTTTGTAAAGAAACAGGAGTTCAACTCCTAGAAGATCACACCGTGATTGATATTAATAACGAAAAAGTACTTATCATGCACGGTGATACCTTATGTATTGATGATATCAAATATCAAGAGTTCCGAGCTAAAGTCCATCAACCATGGCTACAATGGGTATTTAACCGTATTCCTCTGTTTATTCGCCAACGTATTGTTAAAAATGTGCAGGATAAAATCAAAGAAAAGAAACAGCACAAAAAACTCACGATTATGGACGTTACTCAAAGTGAAGTAGAAAGAGTAATGCGAGAAGCAGGCGTTAAAAGACTGATCCACGGACATACACATCGCCCCAATGTGCATACTTTTAATCACAACTCAGAAGAAATGACGCGTATTGTGCTTGGTGATTGGTATACTCAAGGATCTATTCTTGAATTTGAGAACAATAAATATACACTTCAGAATAAAAGTTTTAAATAAATCACATTAATGACCGCTCCTTATCTATCCAATAAGGAGATTTATAGTCTTTTTACCATAAAAAGACTATGATGATACAAGTTTCGATCCAACACGCTGTAGAGAATAGTTGTTATGTACTCATATGTTGCTCGTCAACCGATCCTAGACTTGAAAAAAAATACGATTGGTTATGAATTATTGTTCCGTGATGGTCCAAAAAACACCTTTCCTGCTGTTGAAGCAGAAGCAGCAACAAGCCGATTACTGTCAGACCACTTCCTAAGCTCTCAGTGTAATGCGACAAATAACAAACTTGGATTTGTAAACTTTCCCCATCAAAGCTTAATCAACTTGGTACCTACTTTATTCAGCTCCAATAATTTAGTGGTTGAAATCCTCGAAGATTGCATTCCAAATCAAGAACTACTTAATGCCATCAAAAAATTATCTAAGCGTGGTTATAAGTTAGCTCTAGATGACTTTGAACCAGACCCTCTATGGACGCCTTTTTTACCTTACATAGATATCATCAAGTTTGATATTCGAGCAACTCCTATTTTAAAGGCGAAGTTATTTATCCGCCACTGTGAAAAATACAACATCGAATTTTTAGCGGAAAAAGTAGAAACTTACGAAGAATTCGAACAAGCAAAAGCGGCAGGTTTTACTTATTTTCAAGGCTACTTTTTTAGCAAACCTGAAATGTTGCAACAAAGAGCAATTCAACCAAACCAGTTGTCTATCATGCAATTGTATCAAGAAATATCAGCGCCTATTGTCGATTTTACCGCAGTCGAAAAATATCTAGTTCAAGATGTTTCTCTCTCTTATAAGTTATTACGCTTTGTAAATTCCTCTTCGATTATCGATAAACCAATTACTTCGTTTAAGCAAGCTCTGGTTTATTTGGGAGAGATTAAGTTGCGTCAATTTATCTCCTTAGTTGCCGTAGCTCATGCTACAAAAGATAAACCTCAATCACTGTATACATTATCTATTCATAGGGCTAAATTGTGTGAACTGATTGTAACAAAGACAAATATTAAACTTGACCCAAGTCAAGCATTTTTAGTCGGCTTATTTTCATTATTAGAACCACTATTAGACCAACCTTTAAATAGCTTACTTAAGAACTTACCTATTTCAACAGAAATAAAGCTAGCTCTTACTGAACGTAAAGGTGCGCTTGGTATGCTCATTTTAGCAATTGAAAGTTATGAGAAAGCTAATTGGGACGTCGTTTCAAAATGCTGTGCCACCTTGAAGATTACTGAAGAAGAATTTACAAGCTGCTACAAAGAATCTGCCGAATGGGTAGATGACATGGAAAATTAAAGAGCAAGTATTAACAATGTCTAAATCGAATCATTGCCCGTGTGGTACTAAAAAAAATTATTCAGTGTGTTGTGAGCCTATTCACAACAACCATGCTTTAGCAATAACACCAGAGTTATTGATGCGGTCACGCTACAGTGCTCATGTAAAGAAACTTACTCAATATATTATTAATACTTATCACCCCACTTGTAACGCCGAAGAGTTTAGAGAAGGTATTGAAGGTTCAATCCAACTTGATTGGCGTAAGTTAAAAGTAATCTCTGCACATCTATCTGATCAAATTGATAATGAAGGTTTTGTTTCATTTAAAGCAACCTATTCAGAAGATGGTCAATTACATCAATTAAAAGAACACTCTCGTTTTTTAAAGGAAAATGGTAAGTGGTATTATATTGATGGTGAAGTTGAATAACCTAATTGAACATGCGCACTAAAAATAACAGCCTGATTATTTATCAGGCTTTTTTATGTTTGTATAAATAAAAGTAATACCATTCTGGATAAGTCGTTGTTCAGATAATTACGTAGGAAAAATCGATTAGAGCAAGGCATGAATTGCAATAACCATTTGATCTAATTGCAAAATTTATAACGCAGATATAATCGATTTTAACAAGCAAGAATGATCAAATACTTATGTAGATTGGTATAAGATCTTAGGCGACATTACAATCATCTATTACTGATTAACATCCCTATATTTAGGTATAAAAAAACGAGAGCTACCAGGCTCTCGTTTCTATTTATTTCTTTACTGATTATCTCAGATTAAAACTTCTTCGAGATTAACGCTGAGCCAGCAATAATAGCTACACCTAGTAGCATGATAGGGCCTTTACCACTATCAAAACCAGATGAGATACCCATGAATGCAACGATTGCGATTGCAACAGGGATAATGTACTTAACTAAAGCGTACCATAAGCCAAACAGCGGGAACTTTACTTCGCCGTCGTTTGTCACTTCATTTTCTAAATCTTCACGCTTCAATCTCCAACCGGCAAAGATACATACCAACATACCGCCAACTGCTAAGAAGATCTTATCTGTTAGAAGATCGAAAATATCAAACGCACCAGTATCAAACAATGTTGGTCCAACACCACCTAAAGATAGTGAAGCAAAGATACACAGAATAGCCATCACTAAACTTGCTGTAATAACCGCTTTAACTCGTGATAAGCCTTTCTCATCAATTAAGTAAGAAACCACAACTTCCAGTAATGAAACAGAAGATGTTAATGCAGCCACACTTAAACCAATGAAGAACATCAAAGCAAGTAGAAGACCAATAACGCCACCCATTTCAGCAAACAGCTGAGGTACAACTACAAATACAAGACCTGGGCCTGCTGTTGGTGCCATACCAAACGCAAACATTGCAGGGAACATTGCTACACCAGCAAGGATCGCAACACCAGTATCCATTGCGGTAACCATTGCCGTTGTTTGAACTAAGTTCTCTTTCTTCTTCAGATAAGAGCCATAAGTCATCATGCAACCCATACCAAGAGATAATGAGAAGAATGCTTGACCAAGCGCAGCAAGAATAACGTTACTATCAATTTTAGAGAAATCAGGGCTGAATAGGAATTCAAGGCCCTCCATCGCGCCAGGAAGCATTAAGCCTTTTACTGAAACAATGATTAGAATAATAAACAGTAACGGCATTAATATCTTGCCAGCTTTCTCAATACCGCCTGAAATACCCTTCATTACGATAACGATATTTAAAAGTAAATATGCACCCATCCACATTAATGGTTGAACTGGATCAGAAATAAATCCACCAAAACTATCACCAATCGCCTCAGGAGCATCTAAAAGACCTGCCCCTACTTTACCGATATAAGCAATTGCCCAACCACCAACAACCGGGTAAAACCCCATGATTAATAAGCCACTAGCTACACCAATCACACCAGCAAACGTCCAACGACGATCCGTCGACTTAAATGCACCAACTGCCGATTTTTGAGTACGACGACCGATAGCAAACTCAGTTAGCATTACGCTAAAACCAATAAAAATCACAAAGAACAGATAAATAGCAACAAATGCACCACCTCCATTCTCACCCGCTGTATATGGAAATTTCCAAATATTACCTAGACCAACAGCAGAACCTGCCGCAGCCATTACAAATCCTAATTTTGAACCCCAGGTATCACGGGGCTTAGTGGTATTACTCATAGCCACAAATTCTCCAAATATTCTATATTGTTGTGTATGCACTGTGTTTATATATGAGCATCAAAATGGTGTATAAAATTATGTACACTCTAAAAAATGTTGAATAATGCCCAATATTTGCAAGTAAAACAGTTTGAGAATAAAATTGAAACCACATTAACTGTATTTTTTAACGTACAGCTCTCTTTTTTAACTTAGATGTTTACAAAACCATCAATACGCTTTATTTTGTAAATATTTTACTTATCCCCTACTTATTTGCTTCGACTCCTGATTTAATATAGATTCACTTACCACTCTTGCGAGCAAGGTTTATGGATAAATTTTATCAAGCGCTTACTCTTATCGGTTTCATCTTATATTGGTTATTAGTAGCTGGTGTAACTATACGTGTGGTTTTCAAACCAAGACCTGTTGGCGTCTCACTTGCGTGGTTAATGATCATATATATCATTCCTGTTCTTGGTGTAATCGCTTACTTTCTGATCGGTGAGTTAAACTTAGGACGAACAAGAGGGGAGCGTGCAAAGACTATGTTTACGCCTTATGAGGAGTGGTTTGCACAAGTCCACCATTGTCAACACCATCAACCACAATCAATCTCTCATCGAATTTCGTCAATACATAATCTCTGCTCAAATCGGGTAGGCATACCCGCTCTCAGCGGAGATACTTTATCTTTACTCAATACACCATCAGAGATCCTCACTGCTATTGTTCGTGACATTGAAAAAGCAGAACGTGAAATCAATATGGAATTTTACATTTGGCATCATGGTGGATTAGCTGACAGTGTTGCTAGTGCATTAATCAAAGCCGCAAAGCGAGGAGTAACGGTTAACGTGCTTTTGGATTCGGCAGGTAGTATCGAATTTTTCAAAAGTCATTGGCCAAAGCTGCTGAAAGATTCAGGTGTTAACCTAGTAGAAGCATTAAGTGTAAGTCCATTTCGTATGTTCTTTCGTCGACTGGATCTACGCCTACATCGTAAAATTGTAATTATCGATAATAAAGTGGCTTACACAGGCTCAATGAATCTCGTTGATCCACAATACTTCAAGCAAAACTCAGGGGTTGGGCAATGGGTTGATGTCATGATCCGCATTACAGGCCCTAATGTTGCTGTTTTAAATACGATTCATGCATGGGATTGGGAAGTAGAAACAGGGATGCGTGAATTACCAGCTCTCCCTGAATGTCCAATATCGATTGACCCATTTAACCATACGACACAAGTTGTTCCATCAGGACCTGGGATGCCTGACGATATTATTCAGCAAGTTTTAATTACCGCGATTAATCAAGCAAGAAAATCAATCACCATTACTACCCCTTATTTTGTACCGAGTGAAATATTACTACATACGTTACGAACTACGGCTCATCGTGGTGTAGAGGTAAAACTGATTTTACCAAAGAAAAATGACTCTTTAATGGTCAGTTGGGCATCTAAATCATTTTTTGAAACGCTATTAAAAGCAGGCGTTCATATTTATGAGTTTAATGGCGGTCTGCTACATACGAAATCAGTAGTGATTGATGATAGCTATTGCATTATTGGTACCGTGAATTTAGATATGCGTAGCTTTGGGTTAAATTTTGAAGTCAGTTTGATCGTTGATGACCCTGAATTTACCAAACAATTATCACGGGTATTAAACGGTTATCTAGAGCAATCTACCCCGATAGAACTCGTGATATGGCAACAGCGCAACTTACCTCATCGCTTTACTGAACGCTTCTTTTCAATGTTCAGCCCTCTGCTTTAAAAATACACAATAAAAGAAGCCAGTGCCTTATTAACTAAGTCACTGGCTTTTTTCTGTCTACTTTATAATAATATCTAACGAATACCGCTTAAAAACTCATGTCTTGTCGCTGGGTTTCTCTTAAAGATCCCACCAAGCGCAGTCGTTGTTGTGCTGCTTGTCGCATCCATTACGCCGCGAGACTTAACACAATAATGCGTCGCTTCCATTGTGATAGCCACATCATCACTACCTAATAAGGTTTGCAAAGCCACTAATATTTGCTGAGTCATGCGCTCTTGAACTTGAGGACGCTGCGCAAAGAAGCGGACAATGCGGTTAATTTTAGATAATCCGATGATCTTTCCACGCGGGATATAAGCAACCGTAGCCTTACCATCAATCGTCACTAGATGATGCTCACAAGTACTGGTTAGCGTAATATCATTAACACGCACCATTTCATCACAATTCATTTTATTTTCAATCACTGTGATTTTTGGAAAATTTGCATAATCTAAACCAGAGAAAATTTCATCCACATACATCTTTGCAATACGGTGTGGTGTCTCCTCTAAGCTATCATCACTAAGATCAAGGCTTAAAAGCATTAAGATTTCGCGCATATGCTCTTCAATGCGCTCTTTTTTTTCTTCTCGACTAACACCATTTTCTTTCATTGGCGTCTCAAGACCACGTGCAACAAGGGCATCACGCACTAATACGGCTGATTCACTAAGTGATGACATCGTATACTCCAAAATTCCATAATCAATTGAACTTCGCTAAGGATACCTGCTCTGTCAAATAAATACACCCTGATTTTATTAGGTCTATTAGATGTTAAAGGTCAAAATATGGTAATGTTCAATCATTATTACGATTAATGTAGAGAGTACCCTAATGGATTGCTGCGCAACTCAAGGTTTAATTCCAGTAGAAACCGCTTTAGAAACCTTATTATCTCAAGTTTCTCCAGTATCACAGACCCATTCTTTAGCGCTTGCTGACGCAATTGGCTTTGTATTAGCTGAAAATATTTGTTCTCCTATTAATGTTCCTCCATTTGCTAACTCTGCAATGGACGGTTATGCGGTACGTATTGCAGATTTAGAGCAATCTTTAACCTTACCCGTTGCTGGTAAATCCTTTGCTGGTGTGCCATTTGAAGGTGAATGGCAGCCACAAACCACTATTCGCATTATGACTGGAGCTAAAATTCCTGAAGGTTGTGATGCGGTTATTATGCAAGAATTAACAGTAGAATCTGATGCTGGCATTACCTTTGAACTTAACCTTGCTGATGTAAAGCCACAAGCAAACATTCGCCCGATTGGCGACGATGTATCTCAAGGTCAAACGGTACTTGCTAAAGGTCATCGTTTAACACCACGCGATATCCCATTAATTGCTTCGTTAGGTATTAATGATATTTCGGTTGTAAGTAAACCAAAGGTTGCTTTCTTCTCAACAGGTGACGAACTTAAACCGCTTGGCCAACCACTAGAAGATGGTCAAATCTACGACAGCAATCGTTACGGTATCAAGGTATTAATTGAACGTTTTGGTTGCGAAGCTATTGACCTAGGCATTATTCCAGACTGTCCTGCAACATTAAAAGAAGTGTTTTTAAAAGCAGACAAAGAAGCGGATGTTGTTGTTACTTCTGGCGGCGTAAGTGTTGGCGAAGCCGATTACACCAAAGATATTCTAGATGAGCTAGGTCAAATTGGTTTTTGGAAATTAGCCATTAAACCAGGCAAACCTTTTGCGTTTGGCCAGTTACCTAACGCTTACTTCTGTGGCTTACCGGGAAATCCTGTTTCAGCAATGCTGACAATGTATGTTCTTGTTCAACCAATGCTTGCTAAACTTGCAGGTCATACAAAGTGGGAAGCGCCAAAAGCAATCCCTGCAAAAGCAACGTCTGCATTTAAAAAACATCCGGGTCGTACTGACTATCAACGTGGTATTTATTCAATTAATAAACAAGGCCAATTTGAAGTTTCTACAACAGGTAATCAAGGTTCTGGCGCCTTCAGTTCAATGAGTGTTGCGAATTGCTTCGTCGTATTAGAACGTGAGCGTGGCCGTGTTGAAGCCGGTGAAACGGTTAACATCGAACTTTTCAACGCATCACTATACTAAGAGCTTATTTATGAGTGAATTAACTGATAATGAAATGCTTCGCTATAACCGTCAGATCATCTTACGTAATTTTGATTTTGATGGTCAAGAAGCATTAAAGGAAAGCTCTATACTTATTATTGGAGCTGGCGGGCTTGGTTGCGCATCCAGCCAATATTTAGCGGTGGCGGGCATTGGACATTTGACCCTGGTTGATGATGATACCGTAGAGCTTTCAAATCTTCAGCGACAAGTATTACACTGTGATGAGACCATTGGTGAAAAGAAAGTACTTTCGGCTAAAGTGGCATTAAATCGAATTAACCCAAACTGCCACATCAACACCATAGATAAACGCTTATCTGATGATGAATTACGATCTTTGATTGCCTCTCATGATCTTGTACTTGATGGCACCGATAATGTGAATACACGTAATCAATTAAACCGCTTATGTTTTGAATCTAAAACGCCATTGGTTTCTGGTGCTGCTATTCGCATGGAAGGTCAGGTCAGTGTTTACACTTATCAAAGTGATGAACCTTGCTACCAATGTTTAAGCAGCTTATTTGGTCAACAAGCATTAACTTGTGTAGAAGCAGGTGTAATGTCCCCTGTTGTAGGAATTATTGGCTCAATTCAAGCCCTAGAAGCGATAAAAGTATTAGCCAATTATGGTCAACCTTTAATTAGTAAGCTACTAATTCTTGATGCCCTATCGATGAATTGGCGAGAAATGAAATTAATGAAACAAGCCTCTTGTTCTGTATGTGGAAGTTAATCCTTTTGTACCCACAAATGAATGCATAAATAAAACAGGCGATAAACCATTAAGTTTATCGCCTGTTTTCAGTTCCTAACTTTAGCGCTAAGAACATTTAATTTTAGAATTTATAACTTAAAGTACGTCAGTTGTTGCTTTTGCTTTTCTGCTAACTGTGACAATTCATGACTTGCCGCCGCACTTTGAGTAATACCTGTTACATTCTGATTTACAATCTCATGAATTGTGGTGATATTACGATTAATGTCATTGGTCACCTGCGTTTGTTCATCAGCCGCTGTCGCAACCTGAGTATTCAGAGAAGTAATATCATTCACTGATTCTGTAATCCCCATTAAAGCATTATTAACTTGATGCGCTAACTCTTGCTCTTGAGCTAATACATCCAGGCTTGATTGCATACCGTCATTTGCTTTTAATGATTGGAATTGTAGATCTTCAATAATCGCTTGTATCTCTTGAGTCGACTCTTGAGTACGAGCAGCTAGCATACGAACTTCATCAGCAACAACAGCAAAACCACGTCCACTTTCACCCGCGCGTGCTGCTTCAATCGCTGCATTAAGCGCCAGTAGATTAGTTTGCTCTGAAATACCTTGGATGACTTCAATAACATTACCAATTTTTTCAGACTGATCTTTTAAATTATTGACAACATTAGCGGCTAAAGTAATTTGGTTTGCCATTTTAGTACTTGACTCAGCACTCTCTTGATATAATTTTAAACCATGAGCTGCCATTTCTGCAGCGTGATGCGCCATAGTATCTGCACTTAATGCACTATTATTTACATTTTCAGCAGTACTTGATAACTGATTAACAGCTGAAGCAACTTGCTCTATCTCTTGCTTTTCTTGTTCAGAGTTTACTTCTGCCTGAGTCATTACCGCAGCAAGCTCAGTAGATGCTGACGCCACATCCTCAGAAATTCGCACCATAGAATCAACCGTTGTGCGTAATTGACTCACTGTCGAATTAATATCACGACTAAGAGCGGTAATTTCATTATCACCCACTTCTTCAACAGTCACATTTAAATCTCCCCTTGCAATACGCTGCATCATTTTCTGAATTGCATTAATCGGCGCTACAATTAATGTCGCTAGCCAAATCGCACAAATAAGAGAGACAAAAATAGCGATAAAAATGACAACTGTCCCTTGATTTAAGATTCTATTATGAGTTTCTTGGGCTTGAATGACTTTAGCTTCAGATATTACATTGAGCTTTTCAGACAAATTTTCTATTGCCTTAATCATTTCCGCACCAGCACGGCGATACTCAACACGAGCCAGATTATACTCTTTCACATTATAATCACCTGAATACTTTCCTTTTAACAATGGCATTATTGGTGATTTACTGTACTGAATGTAATATGTCATTGCCGACTTTAACGCATCAATTTCATTAGACAGGCCTTCAACCTCCCTCAACTTATTCATTGATGATACGTTTTTCGCAAACCCATTATCTAAATTTCTTACTAATACTTTCAATTCTTCAGGATCATATAAACTGTATATCGCACTGACTCTCATTGCATAAGTATTATTAATGATCATAGCTAGCTCATCTTTTTGGTGACTTAATTGATTTGCTGCACTAGCGACGTCTTCCATTGACTCATCAAGATCCGCACGCCCAACAAGTAAACCACCCGAAATGACCATTGATATAAGCAATACGGGGAGCATCACCTGAACCTTAATCGAAAATCCATTTATTAACTTACGCATACTAAAATCCTTTTAAAATTAAATATATTACTTGCAGTGATTATTACTGACTAATTAGTCAATTAATATAACTTAATCTAGACCAAAAAAATATAAAATGTTCATTTATATACGCTCAGCATACATGATGCACAACATTAGCTTTATCTAATAAAACTGCCTTTTACTTGTCATAGATACTTAAACAAACTGAAATATAACTGTCACATAATTTTCCTAAAGTGACCTTGTCAACTTAATTACGGCATTAATGCCAGACAAAGGGAATGAAAATGAAAAAGTCAGTAATCGGCGCACTAGCAATTATTAGTTCAGTAGTAGCAGCACCAACTTTAGCAAAGGAAACCATTTCTGCGGTAGGTTCAAGCAGTGTAACTCCTCTTATGGAAGTATTTTCTGAAACTTACATGAAAGACCATTCAAACGTATTTATTGAAGTTCAAGGCCCTGGCTCTTCAGCCGGTGTAAAAGCGGCAAAAAATGGTTCTGCTGATTTAGGTATGTCTTCACGTAATCTAAAATCATCAGAAAAAGAGCCAGCACTTAAAGAGCTGATTGTGGCTCATGATGGTATCGCTGTTGTAGTAAACCCAAGTAACAAACTTAAAGGGTTAACATCAGACCAAGTAACCGCTATCTACAAAGGTGAAGTGAAAAATTGGAAGGAAGTTGGCGGTGCAGACAACCCTATTGTTGTTATCACTCGTGATACTGCATCTGGTACTCGTGGCGCATTCGAAGACATTATGAGCCTGAAGAAAAAAGTATCAGGCATGAAAGTATCAGCGATTTCACAACGTGCTCAAGTTGCTAACGGCAACGGCGCTCTAAAAACAATGGTAGCAAGTAATCCATACGCTATTGGTTACATCTCTCTAGGTACTGTTGATAATTCTGTACACGCATTAGCTATTGACAATGTAGAGCCAAGTGTTGCCGATATCAAAAACGGTACATATAAAGTGTCACGTCCATTTCTTGTACTATACAAAGAAGACCAACCATCAGTTGAAGCGCAAAAGTTCCTTGATTGGATGACTGCTGAAACCGCTCAAAATCTTGTTGAAAAGAAAGGCTACATCTCAGTTAACTAATTTCTACCCTATTGCCTAACCTGTGAAGGTTAGGCATTTTTCCATTTCGAATTTTTCGACATGTGAGTATTTATAATGACCATCGCAATGAATAATCAAAATACAGAAAATCAAGTAAAACCGTCTAACAGTCCATTTCGAGAAAATAAACGAGTGGATTGGAGAGAGCGCATTTTCCACGGCTTATTTTTAAGTTGTGCTGTTATTGGTATTGTTTCACTAGCGACTATCGCTTATTTCATTATTAAAGAGAGTATTCCTGCATTTCAGCAAGTTGGCGTTAGTGGCATTGTATTTGGCCAAAATTGGTTACCACCTGCACTGTATGGTGTATTTACCATGATCGTTGCCTCAGTTGTGTCTACTTTAGGCGCGGTATTAGTTGGTGTTCCCGTTGGTATTCTTACGGCTATTTTTATTGCTGAAATTGCACCTAAACGTGTCGCTGATATTATTCGCCCAGCCGTTGAACTTCTAGCTGGTATTCCATCGGTTGTTTATGGTTTTTTTGGCCTTGTTATAATTGTTCCATTAATTCAAGACATATTCCAAGTCCCTGCAGGTAACACTATTCTTGCTGGTATTATTGTTCTTGGTGTGATGATCCTTCCAACGGTAATTACGGTATCTGAAACATCGATCCGTGCGGTTCCGTCAACATACAGAGAAGGTTCACTGGCACTTGGCGCTTCTAAAATATTTACCATTTTTCGTATCCTTCTTCCTGCAGCTCGTTCAGGGATCATGACAGGCGTAATTCTTGGTATTGCTCGTGCGTTAGGCGAAACCATGGCAATCATCATGGTAATGGGTAACGCCCCAGCAATGCCGGAAGGAATTTTAGATTCAGCTCGAACATTAACAGCAAACATCGCAATTGAAATGTCATACGCAAGTGGCATCCATGCCAACGCCCTGTACGCAACCGGTGTGGTATTGCTTGTATTTATCATGTCTCTTAATGGCATTCTTCTTTACTTAAACCGTGAAACGGCGAAATAAGATCATGAATAAACTAAAGAAACAGCGTCAAATTAAAGACCAGATTGCTTCAGGGTTCATTTGGTTATCTGCTGCAATTACCGTAGGTTTCCTATTTTGGATTATCTGGTACATCCTTTCGAATGGCATGCAACACGTAAGTTGGTCATTCATTACAGATAACTACACACGAACGGGTGAAGAACACGGTATCTTCCCTATGATAGTCGCAACCTTATATATAGTACTTGCTTCTATTGCTGTTGCTGCCCCGCTTGGGATCATGACGGCAATTTACCTAACCGAATATGCAAAGGTAGGCAGTAAACTGGTTAAAGTGATTCGCTTTTGTACTGAATCGTTAGCGGGTATTCCATCGATTATCTTTGGTTTATTCGGTATGACTTTCTTTGTTGGTATTCTAGGTCTTGGATTCTCTATCCTATCTGGCGCTCTGACACTGAGTATTTTGATACTACCAGTAATAATTCGTACAACAGAAGAAGCGTTAATGGCTGTGCCTCAAACATTTCGTGAAGGTTCATACGGACTTGGCGCATCAAAAATTTATACGATTTGGCGCTTAATCTTACCAAGCGCAATGCCAGGTATCTTAACGTCCGTTATTTTAAGTATTGGCCGTGTTATCGGTGAATCTGCGCCTGTATTTTTAACGGCAGGTATGGTGGCTCGTATTCCTGATTCATTACTGGATTCAGGTCGTACGCTAACCGTTCACCTTTATAAGCTAACGACAGAATTATTTACTATCGACGAGTGGAACCAAGCATATGGAACGGCAACTGTACTTATCGTTCTTGTTCTTGTCATTAATATGCTAACCAAGTTATTGGCTCAAAAAATCAATAAAGCATCTTACTAAAATAAATTAAATCAGTGGCACGACAATAAGTTGCGGCTGATAAGGAAAATACAATGAACAAATTTAATATTGAAAACCTAGATCTTTTTTACGGACAAAACCAAGCGCTTAAAAACATCAATTTGCCAATTCCTGCAAAGCAAGTAACGGCACTTATAGGTCCTTCTGGTTGTGGTAAATCAACACTTTTACGTTGTTTAAACCGCATGAATGATTTGATTGAAGGCGTAAAAATCACAGGCCTTGTCAGCCTAGATGGTAATGATATCTACGGTAACATTGATGTTGCTGACCTACGCATCAAAGTTGGAATGGTTTTCCAAAAGGCGAACCCATTCCCAATGAGCATTTATGAAAACGTCGCTTACGGCTTAAAAGCACAGGGCGTTAAGGATAAGAAAGAGTTAGATGCTGTAGTAGAGAAATCATTACGCAGTGCAGCATTGTGGGATGAGGTGAAAGATCGTCTAAAATCACATGCTTTTGGATTATCTGGAGGCCAACAACAACGCCTGTGTATTGCACGAACGATTGCAATGCAACCAGACATTATTTTAATGGATGAACCAACATCAGCACTTGATCCAATAGCAACGCATAAAATTGAAGAGCTAATGGAAACCCTAAAGAAAGATTACACCATTGTTATTGTGACTCACTCAATGCAGCAAGCGCGCCGCATCTCAGATAAAACGGCTTTCTTCCTCATGGGCGAATTGGTTGAGCACGATGACACTCAAATTATTTTCTCAAAACCAAAAGATGACCGCACACAAGGCTATGTAAACGGTGACTTTGGTTAATTGATTCAACGAATAATAACAAAGCGATGGAAACTCTTGCCCCTCTAGTTAGGGGCTTTTTTGTTTTCCACATTCCCTTTTATAACCATTTCCTTATCTTCATAATCTAAGTAAACTTAATTAAAATTATTATGATGAGGTGTACCCAATGAAAATTCATTCTCTTTTTGCTGCTAGTTTCTGTCTTCTTTCATCCATTTCAGCTAGCGCTGCCATTCAATTAACAGTTCCAGACGAAGTTGAACTATTATTAGTTGATAACCAAGAAGTTGAGCTTAAGAGCTCTTTTTTTTCAACCACATCAACCCTTGAGTTAGAAAATGGCGAGCATCAAATTGCATTCCGATATAACCCTGTATTTAAGCAAGGTAAAGACAATATTATTGTCTCTAGTGATATTATCGTCTCTAAATTTTCAGCTTCAGATAAAGAGGTAGCCTTTCAATTTCCTACGTATAATTCACCAGAGAAAGCCGAAGCCTTTAATACCGAACTGAATTGGAATTTAATTGACCAAAATGGCGAAACCGTCCCATTTACTCAGGCACAATTAATTCATCATGGTGTTCAAGTAGGTCGAAATATTCAATTTGAATTAGCTCAATTTAATTCTACTGATGCGCCAGCAGCCTTTAAAGAAGGCATGGTAACGGTAACTCATAAAGAAATTAAAAACGAACAAGGCGAAAATACAGCAGAACAAATGCTGCATTATTGGTATGAAAAAGCAGATAAAGAAACGAAAGAGCGCTTTGCTTCTTTTGTATTAAAAGCAAAATAATAGCTATTGTTCTTATTGCCGGATAAACTAATGCCGATTTAACAACAGTAACCCTAAAGCATCAGAACAAAAAAAATAGCCTACCATTAATGGCAGGCTACTTGTTTTTATAGCTGAAATCGTTTTAACAAAAATAAACTTAGTTTTTATTACTGAAAAACTGCTCTAATACCAATAATGAAGATTCGTAGACTTTATCAAGTTCTTCTGAAGTACATCCAGAAATATCTCCTTTCTTACCATTATCTTCATAAATATGGCAAAGCGCATGAAGTTGCATTAGTCCTAAGCTTCCTGCTGAGCCTTTTAATTTATGTGCTAGTTGATTAACTTGATGCGCATCAGAACTATATATTGCTTCTTTTAATTGGAGTACATTCTCTTTGGAGGACTGTTTAAATAAATTAATGATTTTAAGCATTCGCTCTTCACCTAATACCACTAAATCACTTTGAAGTACTTTCTCGTCTAATATCATTGCTATTGTCTCTTCTTCTACATCGTTATTCATTTGAAGCACTATTTCTTGCTCAAAACTCTCACTCAGTACTGAAACTTGATGGGCATCACTCAAAAAACGATTCAACATTTTTATAAGTTGATTTTCCACTAGTGGTTTTGCCAAGAACCCATCAAATCCTGCTGCTAAATAGCTCTCAACATCTTCATTAAATACGTGCGCAGAAACAGCCAATATTGGTGTATTTACGTCAGTATTATCTTTTAACTTCTCAATGTCTCTTAATCGTTTTTGTAATGATACGCCATCAGTGTCTGGTAAATTAATATCTAGAAGTAACATATCAAACTGTGTTTCTTTCACTGCTTTTTCCGCAAGAGATCCTGTATCTACCGCCGTTACTTTATGGCCTAAACGCTCAAGAAAACCAACCGCGACCATTTGATTAACTGGGTTATCCTCAACTAAAAGTAAATGGGCAGGCGCCGCAGTAGGTTCCATTCCTTCATCATTAGAGATTGTAATACTATGGCCCTCTTCTAAATCTAAAGAGAACCAGAAAGTACTGCCTAACCCTTGTTTAGATTCCACCCCTATTTCACCACCCATTGCTTTAATAAGACGCTGGCTGATGGCTAACCCTAACCCTGTTCCTCCATACACTTTCTGGCCTTCTTCTGCTTGAGTAAAGGCCTCAAATAAACTATTAATTTCATGCTCAGCAATCCCAACACCAGTATCAACCACTTCAAATAATAACGTACCGTCTAAAATAGTATGCAACTGGATAGTCACGCTTCCTGTATGAGTAAACTTAACCGCATTCCCCACAAAATTATTAAGAACTTGCCTAATTCGAGTGCAGTCTCCTAACCACCATGCAGGGATATCAGCAGGCACATCAAATGATAAAGTTATTCCTTTTTGTTGTGCTCTTGAACTAAATAAATGATGGACATCAGTGATCATCGAATGAACATTAAAGTTCACGGTTCGGATCGATAAGTGACCCGCTTCTATTTTTGAGTAATCCAAAATGTCATTTAATAAATCAAGAAGGTTTTCACCACTGCGATTAATGATATCTACATATTGCTTTTGCTGTGCTGTTAAACCACTGCCACGAAGAAGCTCTCCCGTACCTAAAACGCCATTAAGAGGCGTTCTAATTTCATGACTCATTGTGGCTAAAAAAGCAGATTTAGCTCGGTTAGCTTGTTCGGCTAAATCACGCGCTTTATCATGATTAATGATCTCAACATTTAGTCTTTCATTACTTGATTTAAGCTCTTGTGTTCGCTGAGCAATTTGTAACTCTAAACTATCTTTATAGTCTTGAAGCTCTTGAGCGGTATCACGAGCAACTAAAATTGATCGTCCCATTTGTGCTAATTCGTCATCACCGGAGGTATCTAATTCAATATCAAGCTGTCCATTAGCAACTTTCGTAATCGCTTGTTCATATTGGTTCAATCTCATGATCACTCTGGCATAAACATAACGCCACATGATATAGATAACTAAACAGAGCCCTAACAAAGTAATAGAGATAAGTAGCTGTTGCACTACTTTGAGAACAAAATTCACATCAGCAACCGCCTGCTGAGTCACGTCATTAGCTTGGTCGAGTAGCTGAGCAATAGTAAGGTTTAACTCTTGAAATTTATGTATGTTTTCATCACTTAATGCTTTCAATTTTTTATTAATATTAACTAGCTGAATAAGCTCACTAAAAAGACGTTCACTTTTTGTTAGGTTATTTGCCAACGTTAACATTTGTTGAGTGCGGCTCGGATCTTCAACCGCTTGCACACGACGAGTAATGATGGTCATATCGCGAGTAAAGTCTTGGCGCAATTTTTCTACTTTCGCAATATCATTACTGTTTCTTGCATCATCAAGAGTATTAACAACTTTGAACGTTAATAAACGTAATTCATGTAAACGCTCCGCTAGGTCTAGATCAATTTCAACAAGTGTATCAAGCGCTCTATAAACAGAGTCTTTATCTCCGTTATTGACTAAATCATAAATTTTAACAACATTAGCAATAGTGATGGTATTAGAGTTCAACACTTGAGAGCGGGATAATTCCTCAAGCTGTATTGCTACTTTTGTTAGCGTTTTACTTTTCTCTTGAATAAGTCGATGTAAAACCACCTTTTCACCGACGTTATTACCCATTGTTGCTAAGTTATCGACAATATCTTGAACTTGATGATCCAATCGTGTCAGTAAGGCTTTATCAAACGGATAAACACCTAGCCCTTTTAAGCGATCGTATAAGCTTTCAATTGAGGTAAATAACTCTTGTCCATAAGTCTTTCTTTCCTTTTCAGAATCAACTTGAGAGAGCAGTTGAGAGGTTGAAATGATCTTGGTGCTTAAATCTGAAATATATCGCGCTTCAATGACGGCTGGGATAGCAGAATCAATCACTGTTCTTTCGGTTTTTTCAACGTATGAGAAACCAAGAACGCCCACCACTGATCCAAAAGCCATAAGGGCAATCATTACCATAAAAGTAAGAAACAGCTTGCGACCGATCCCTGTAGAAGCAAATAACATAATCTTGAATGCACTTTAGAAAAGAGAGTAATGCGAGTATCATATCACCAACCTAAAGTCAGTGCGAAGAGACCATGAAACTTACTTTTTATTCCATAGCAATTTTATTACTTTCCATTTTATTATCTCCTATTGCCTCTGCAAAAGAACCATGGAATATATGTGCTATTTATCCTCATTTAAAAGACTCATATTGGCTATCAGTAAATTATGGGATGGTAAAAGAAGCAGAACAAAATAACGTTGAACTCACCGTATACGAATCAGGTGGGTATCCAAATGTTAGCCGTCAAATAGAACAAATTAAACAATGTGTGGCTATTGGTGCAGACGCGATCATTTTAGGCACCGTTGACCCTGTTGCCTTTCAATCAGATTTAAAAAAACTAACTAAAAATATCCCTGTCTTTGCTAGCGTAAACGAATTAGTGAGTTCGCTTCCACCTCACCCTCCTCTTCATCTTGGTGAAGTGGGAGTAGATTGGTACACTATGGGGTTTAAAGCTGGCGAATTTCTGGCAAAGCAACACCCAAAAGGGTCAGGCATTACCTATATTGGTTGGTTACCAGGACCTAAAACTCGAGGAGGAACAAAACCTGTAACCCAAGGGTTTAATGATGCGATTAAAGACAGTGACATTCTCATTAGCGCTACCTATTGGGGAGATAACAGCAAAGAGTTACAACGCAACTTAATTCAAGATGCACTTGAAAATAAAAAACTCGATTACTTAGTTGGTGGAGCCGTTGCTATTGAAGTTGCTATCAGTGAGTTAGCTAGCAGAAAATGGCAAAATAAAGTCGGATTAGTTTCAACTTACCTAAGTCATGCAGTATATCGCGGTTTATTGCGAGAACGTGTGTTATTTTCCCCTACAGATCAAATGGTACTGCAAGGTCGATTAAGCATTCAGCAAGCTATTGGCTATTTAAATCACCACCCCTTACCTTTTAAAATATCACCAACGATTGAAACGTTAACACCAGATCATTTACCTAAAAATATATTGCGAGATTCTTTATCTCCAGCTGAATATCGACCTACATTCTTTGTTGCTGCTCAAGATTAGTATGATTGTCATGTAATTGAGATGAATAAGCACTGGGCTAGTGTTAAAAATAAAACTAAATAAGGAACCTTAATGAAAAAAACAACACGGATTATCCCTGCACATAAAAATATTGCACTTGTCGCTCATGATAATTATAAACCTGAGCTACTACGCTGGGTTAAGGAGAACAAAGATACATTGCAGGGACATTTTTTATTTGGGACAGGGACAACAGGCAACCTACTCAGTCGTGAAACAGGACTTGCTATTAAGAGTTTATTAAGCGGCCCTATGGGAGGCGACCAGCAATTAGGTGCATTAATCTCTGAAGGTAAAATCGACATGATTATTTTCTTCTGGGACCCTTTAAATGCAGTCCCTCATGACCCAGATGTAAAAGCATTACTACGTATTGCTACGGTTTGGAATGTACCCGTTGCCATGAACCGTGCTAGCGCAAAGTTAATGATCACATCCCCTAATATGACGCAAGAAGTTGAAATTGAAATTCCTGATTACGATGCCTATTTAGCTGAACGCTTATAAATATTAGTGGAAATCAAATACAAAAAAATCCCTTACTGCATCAATAGTTCAGTAAGGGATTTTTTATTTAATTATTCAATGATCACTGGATAATCTTTATCAACTAACTCTTGAACAAAAGGAGAAGGCTTACCATGGTATACCACCCACACTTTCCTTTTTGCTCTAGTTAGAGCTACATAAAATAAACGACGCTCTTCTGCATAACTAAAATCTTCTTCATGAGGAAGCAATGCGCCATCCAATGACTCTGCTCTTGATTTCATTGGGAACTGACCATCCGTCATCTCCACAATAAAGACGTAATCTGCTTCTGTTCCTTTACTAGCATGACAGGTTTTATATTCTAAGTTTAACCCTGGATAATACTTTAGCCATTCATCAAAGTTATCTGGCTTATGGTTGTGATTACGCCCTAAAATAACGACATTTTCACCTTTGCGTGCATTTTTAGACAAAGACAGTAACTCTTTTTCTATTGAACAATGCTCAATAACTTTAACGGCCTTTCCCTTTAGCTTAGTAAAACTAATCAGCTCTTTTTTAAGCTGCATAGGATTTTCTTGAATAAAGCGATTCGCAACTGCACCAATTTGATCATTAAAACGATACGTTGTAGATAAATGTGCAATTTGAGTAGATTGAAAACGCTTTTCAAATCCAGTCGTTAATGACACATCCGCCCCGGCAAAACGATAAATAGCTTGCCAATCGTCACCAACAGCAAACAACGTCGCTTTGGTGTTTTGGGTGTTTTCGTTATGACAAATAGCTTCAATTAAATCCAAACGTTGAGGTGAAATATCTTGGTATTCATCAACCATGACAAAAGACCAAGGCAAATCGTATTTTTTATCATTAATGTACTGCTTCGCTTTTGATATCATCAATTCATAATCAATCGCATCTTCATGCTTTAACGTTCGCTCATACGCTTTGAAAAATGGCCAAACAATGTTTAACTCACTTTTTAAACGAGCAGCATCTATATGCGTTTCAATTCGTTCAGTGATCTCTTTTTTATCAAGCTGTAATGCATTCAATTGGCAAATTTGCTTATATAGCCATTCTTGTAATTTCTCATTATGCGATTCTTCTTTTAAATCGACATCCCCTCTCAAATAAGCGATTGGCCACTTTTTAAGATGTTTTTTCCAGCGATTACTTGCTGTCGCATTTTTCCATTCAGAATCAAGTACGTGGTTAAACCACTCTTTACGCGATTTAACATCCGATACTAAGCAAGAAAGCCTTGGTTGCTGATATTCAACATAGCGAATAATATCCAAACCCAGCTGATGAAAAGTGGCAACTTTTACTTTTTGTCCAATGTCGAATCCCAACTTTTCGATAATACGAGCTGACATTTCTTGTGCGGCTTGACGACCAAAGGCAAGTAATAAAATTTCGTCTGCTTGTGCATGGCCACTTTCAATTAAATAACGCACTCGTGCTACAAGTACGCTGGTTTTTCCTGAGCCTGCGCCTGCAAGCACTAACGTATGGTCTTCATTTAATAATAGCGCGCTTTGCTGAGATTCATTTAATGGCTGAGACTCACACTCAGAAAAGAAGGTTTTCCACTCTACTTTTTGCTCTTCTAACCATACTTCATTTAACTTTTTCAACTGCTCTTCAGGCTCAGTTAACCAATTTAATACTGGTGCAATACTGTCTGGTTGCAGTTGCTCAGCCAATGGTATTGATAGGCCTGTTTGCTCAAAAAGATCGTACAGTTTTTCGACCATCATTAAGGCTTCAGTTTGTTTAAGAAAACGGCATTGAGAAACAAAATCATTAACCAATTCTAACATTTGTGGTTTTAATTGATTTAACATTACTATCTTTGATTCTTTCCAATCGGCATACGCATTTAAGACGTTATTAATAATAGCGTCACATTCTTGCCAAGGTAGCCCTGAAACTCGCCATGCGACCTGATCATTTCGATTGTAAAAACAAAGAGAACTCCAAACCAACCCTCTTTGAAAAGTCACCTTTCCACTCCATTTATCAAATGGTACTGATACTTGGAATTTATGTGAGGTAAACAACAGATGCTCTGGTTCTAATTCAAGTTGATAATAATCACCCTGAACTAACCACTGAGCTAAAGTGGTTGCTTTGATCTGCATTATTCAATACTACCTAAAGAAAATTTAACTCGAAGAGTGCATAGGATATCAGGTTCTTTTTTTGTTGTCCCAGATCAGTATTAAGACAATGATCTTGTCGCTTTACTTTTTTATCGATAGGACTTTGTTATGATAGTTTTTTTCCACTCGTTAGATGCTGCTTATTGTGACTTATCGTCAAATTTTTCGCCAATACTGGGCTAATACAACCATCAACTTTAGTGTTCGTGTATTGCTCGCTTTGGTCGGTGCCGTCATTCCATGCTGGTATTTGGAACAAAACACAGCTATTACTCCTTTAATTCTGGGGATCATCGCCGCTGCTTTAGCTGAAACAGAAGATAAATTATCAGGCCGGCTGAAAGCTTTATTTTTAACCTTTATCTGTTTTGCTATTGCTGCTTTCTCTATCGAGTTGCTTTTCAATACGCCTATTTTATTTACGATTGGACTCTTCTGTTCAACCTTCTCCTTTATCATGCTTGGTGCATTAGGGCCCCGTTACGCCAGTATCGCGTTTGGTTCATTATTAATTGCTATTTATACTATGTTAGGCGCAGCCGACAGCCCGAACCTTTGGTACCAACCAATGTTATTATTGGGAGGTGCTGCTTGGTATTATTCGATATCACTTACTTGGCAGATTTTCTGGCCTCTGCAACCGGTACAACAAAATCTAGCGACCGTATTTGAAACGATGGCAAGATATTTAAATATTAAAAGTGAACTGTTTCACCCCGTAACCAATTTAACGCCACAACCCTATCGTATTCAAGAGGCTAAGAATAACGCACAAATGGTAACGGCATTAAACAACAGCAAAACCTCATTACTTACTCGAGCTCAAGGTGGGCAAGTTGTCGGTGCTAGCGACCGCTTTTTAAAAATATACTTCATTGCTCAAGATATTCATGAACGTGTCAGTTCTAGCCATTACCGCTACCAAGACCTTGCGAATACATTTAATCGTAGTGACATTCTTTTTCGTTTTAAGCATTTACTTCATAGCCAGTCTTTAGCCTGTAAAGAGGTTGCCCGCTGCTTATCTCTAGGTTTACCTTACCAACATGCACAGACGTCCATTTTTGTATTAGATGAACTACAACAATCTTTAATCGCAATAAAAGGACAACAACGATCTGAATGGCGACTCTCGGTTATTCAACTTGAATATCTGTTTAATAACTTGGCAACCGTTGAGCGCCAATTCGCTAATATCAGTAACCCGGAACGTAGCCTAGAAATTGAAGAAGATACAGTATTAGCAGACCAAGGGGCACACACACCAAAAGCAATGTGGCAACGCTTAAAAGCCAATATGACTACTGATTCCGTTCTTTTCCGTCATGCGATTAGAATGGCTCTCGCGCTTACTGCCGGTTATGGCATTATCCAAGCATTTGACTTAGAACGTGGATACTGGATTTTATTAACCACTCTTTTTGTATGCCAACCAAACTACAGTGCAACTAAAGAGAAATTAGTCGCTCGTGTTGCAGGTACTATTATTGGTTTATTAGCAGGAACCGCACTCTTAGTACTGTTCCCATCTCTTGATAGTCAACTGGTTCTCATGGTCATAGCTGGAGTATTATTTTTTGCTTTCCGTCTTGCTAACTATGGCTTTGCAACGGCCTTTATCACCCTTTTGGTTCTGTTCTGTTTTAACCAATTAGGTGAAGGTTATGCAGTTATCCTTCCTCGTTTAGGAGATACCATTGTTGGCTGTATTTTAGCGGTTATCGCTGTCACTTATATCCTACCCGACTGGCAATCAAAACGTTTGCATAAGGTAATGGCTGATACAGTGAATGCCCATCAGGATTATTTGTCTAATATAATTTCACAATATCGAGCAGGGAAAAAAGATTCTTTGCAGTACCGTTTATCTCGTCGACAAGCCCACAATAATGAAGCTGCACTTAGCTCTGCTATTAGTAATATGTTGATTGAACCTGGTAAATATCAAACAGCGGTGGATGAGTCATTCCGTTTTCTTTGCCTATGTCATGCCATGCTGAGTTACATTTCGGCACTGGGTGCTCATCGAACCCGTTTAAAAGATGAAGAAACACATCAGTTAGTCGCAGAATCTCATCGCATTATCCATTCACATTTGAACCAAATTCAATGCCAACTCAGTAATACGGATTGTAATGATAAATTGAATATTATTGCTGATGAAAGTATTGAACAACGCCTCTCAGAATGGCGAGATGAGGATGAAAATTCAGTAAGAATGGTGCTACAGCAACTGCATTTAATTCATCAAATTTTACCTGAAATGCATTCACTCTCTGAAATACTAAGCTCACGCACTAAAGAGGTAAAAGTAGAGCAATAAAGTTTGAAGTAGATCATTGTCTTACCTCTGTAAGTTGATACTTATCAAACATTTTTCTACTTAGACGTCTACACTAAATAGTAGCTACCCTTTACTTTAAAAAGATAATAACTCTGTTGGAGGCGTCACTATGAAAAGTGTATTTATTGCTGCGTTTGTTGGTATTTCTAGCCCTGACTTAATTAAACGCTTGGCTTCAGTGACTCATGAAGAGGGGGGTAAATGGTTAGTAAGTAAAATCAATTATCTTGATGCTCATATATCTGCAGTCATTAAAATAGAAATTCCTACTGCTCATAAACAAGCGGTCCAAGACTACTTTGCCTCACAAGATGACTTACTGGTTACTTTTACGGAGACATTAGAAACAATTATAGAAAGTCAACATACTCAATTAAAAGTAGATGCAGAAGACAGAGCAGGTATCGTCAATGACATCAGTAATATACTGCAAAAAGAGTCAGTTGAATTGATAGATATGAACAGCCATCGTATTGGTGTTCCCGCAAATGGCAGCAGCGTGTTTACGGCAACATTAAGTTTAAAGCTACCAATCAGTGCCAATATTAATGACTTAGCCGCTGAGATCGAAGCGCTAAGTGAGGATATGGTCGTTACTGTTATTTAATACTAACCTGCATAGCTCTTTGATGATTTTTGTTAACTCATAAAAAATGACCGCCTAAAAACGGTCATTTTTACTGTGTTTGATACTTACACCAATTCCATTAATTACCTGTTCTATTTCGTTACATTGGTATTATAATTTACGAGCTTACCGACCATTGGGATAAAGAACGTTTAAAATCAGTGTAACCAAACTCATTTAATTTTTCGATCTTTCCTGTTGTACGCTCACAGTACACTGATGGCATTTTCAAACCATTAAACCAATTTAGCTTCACCATGGTATAACCAGCGCTGTCTACTAAGTGTAGCCTTTGACCAATGGCTAATGGTTGATCAAATTGCGTTTCGCAGAATTGATCGCCAGCTAAACATGAACATGAACCAATAACATAATGGTGCTGCCCCTTCTCTGACGCTTCTAATATTGAAGCTGGTTCATTATAAATTAATGTATCAAGACGATGTGCTTCAGTAGCGGAATCTACAATGGCCGTTTTTTTGCCGTTTTCAACAATATCTACCACACTTACCACTAAGTCTGTCGTTTTGGTAATGATCGCCTCGCCCGGTTCCAGGTATAATTGAACTTGATGTTTTTCAGAAAACGCTTTTAACACCAACGCCAATTTCTCTACATCATAATTAGGCCAAGTAAAGAAGACACCGCCGCCTAAACTAACCCACTCCAAGCCATCCAAGTATGTACCGAATTTAGCTGAAATAGCCTCTAGCAATGATGAAAATGCATCTACATCTTTATTCTCACAATTCATGTGAAACATAACGCCATTCAACTTTTCAAACACAAGAGGATCGAGTTGATCAGCTTGTACGCCTAAACGTGAAAATTCACGCGCAGGATTGGCAAGATCTTGTCCTGCATAACTAACCCCTGGATTTAAACGAAGACCAATCGACGCTTTACCTTCAACAAGATGGCGATAAGCGGCTAATTGCGATTGCGAGTTAAAGATCATTTTATCGCAAATATCGACCACTTCTTTTACATCATCCTCGCTGTAACCCACACTGTACGCGTGTGTTTCTCCACCAAAGGTTTCATGGCCTAATTTGACTTCATATGGACCACTGCTAGTTGACCCATCAAGGTAAGGCTTAATGATGTCAAAAACGCCCCATGTTGAAAAACATTTCAATGCCAATACAAGCTTAACACCAGAAAGATCTTTTAAGCGTTTAGCGACTTCAAGATTTGCGATTAGCTTGCCTTCATCAATCATGAAATATGGCGTTTTTAACTCATTTTTATTTAATTGAGTTGTCATTATTATCTTCTCTAAAAATCGAACAAAGCCAATGTGTAATACATCGGCCTATAAATTATTTATTTTAGAATATTAATCTTTGGTTGCTCTGGCGTTAACTCTTGCACATGCCAATCTAAACCAATACTTGGCATTGTTTCTAAAAATGGATCAGGGTTTAACTGCTCCATATTAAATACACCGGCATCAGTCCATTCACCACAGAAAAATTGCAGTGCCGCAGTAATCGCTGGCACTCCTGTCGTATAAGAAATCGCTTGGTGCTCTACGTCTTTATACGCAACTTCATGATCGGCATTATTGTAGATAAATACGCTACGCTCTTTTCCGTCTTTTTG
>JAAGZR010000300.1 GCA_024206155.1 Aliivibrio sp. | reverse complement strand
AAAGCATACTTACGAGCGTATGAACTAGCTGTTCCTGTTATCTGGCTGTCATCCATACCTTTCTTTGTTAACGATTCTCTAGCAAACGCTGAGTTGCTTATAGAGCTTTCGCCGTCCGTCAATGTTGCAGTTGACTTTATATAAACCCTGTCGCCAACAATCTTCACATCATCTTCAACAGTAACTACTAGTCCATCAAGCACAAGCTTTAACCCCTCAAGTATGTCTTCACAACTGCGGTATTTATACTTGCCAAACTTGTTGAACTGCCCTTTTGGTGCTTTAAGAGTTTTTTGTATAACCGCTAATTTTGCTATTAATTCTTTAGACATTGAATTGATTCTCCGTCATGTGATCAAGGTTTGCTGCCTCTGCGTAATCTGCACCCTCTAACATTTTATCTATAACTTCGATTCTATTCCAAATAGAGCCGTTAATATTATTTACAGTGGTGTTATTGCCTGCGATTTCTTGCGCCAATTCTAAAAGCTCTAATTTAACTAATGTCAAACTATGTTCAGCTATTGTTTTACTTTGTGGGATATTATGTAAGTTCATATTTGTTCTCTCATATTAAAAATTAGTTGCTGGTTATGGCTTAGTCATTTTGTTCGTAGAAGTTGACGGGATACCACCAGCGAGGTTGCTTAACTCCTATGCCGTTAATATTATACTAACCACAAATTAAGTCAAGCGCTTAATTAAATTTATTTACAATTTGATTTAAGCACCGTAATAGCTTATATTGACGTTAACTTTATTAACTAACGGATACTACAATGAACTTAGAAAAATCTTTTAATATGGCTCTAGCTAGTCGTGACATGAAGAAAAAAGACCTAGCCGCACAAATGAAAGTAACACCATCATACATTACCCAAGTAACTAAAGATGGCCGCTTGTCGGTTGCTAAACTACAGGAATTAGCAGAAGCGCTAAATTATAAAGTATGGGAATTTATAAGGCTTGGCGATGATGGGTGATTTACTACTAGATATTATTTTATATTTCATACCAGCATATAATGATTAGCCCCGATAAGGGGCTTTTTTATGTCTATTAACCTCTATTTTGTTGGTGGTTTGGGTAGTGGCATCCAGTGGGTTACTATAGCAGGGTACTCAACACCGCCATCTACAATCCAGCACTTACCATTGTAGTTTAGGATCTCTACCCATTGACCGACAATATCATTAGCACTTACTAAAACCTTGTATCCGCTTTCGTCATTTGGCAATTCATCTTCTACACTTATCCATTTACTCATTCTATTAACCTCTATTTTGTTGGTTTAGCTTTTCTTTTATCTGCTCTAAATCTTTCTTTATAGCTGATGAAATATTAAAAACCGTACTTATGACGAGGGCAAACCAAGTCGCCTCATCGTATTTATCAGTAACCAACTCAAAAATAATACCTACAACAGCAAGCAATAAAAAAACTAACGCCCAGTTACCCATTTGTTTTGCATTCATTGTTATTTACTCCATTAACCCGTTCGTAAAAGCCCTTGTAAGCCTCTGGATGGTTATCGTATAAATAAGATATTGCAGCGTTATCTATTATTTGCTTGCCATCTAGTGACGCTTGTATTTGTTCATAAGCAAACTCAATACCCACTTGAGTATCATCATTAACAATATGGTTTTCGTTATCTTTTCTTAACTCTGTTAAATCCCAAAAAATATCTATTAAATGATCCAGACTAATCATTGTTATTTACTCCTTTGTTTTCCAACAATCGACAGATGTTGAATCAGCAGCGCTAATAACTACACACTCAATACCTTCTTTTGGCTTTACTATTTGTGTTTGCAATGTAGCGGAATTTATTATTCTGCTAAAGTAAATACCGGCTGAAACAACTGCAACAACAACAACCGCAAGACCTATAAACATTAAATTATCTTTATTCATTCTATTAACCTCTATTGTGTTGGTTTAGTTTTATAGCTCTTTAGCTAAAACCATTAAATGGTAACAAGTTTCGTAATCATAATAATCTGGTTCGTCTAAATCTGTGCTTGTTATATTAGACTTTAGATCATCATTAATTTTCTTTATTAAACACGCCAGCTCTTCCGCTGCATTTTCTATTAATCTTCTTTGCTCGCTCTTACCCATTCTATTAACCTCTATTGTGTTGGTGGTTTAGGTAGTGGCATCCAGTGAGTCGCCTTATTCCAAAAAAACTTCTCCTCGCCAGTTGTTTCAAAATGATATGGCTCAAACCAGTCTGGAGTATCGTCTGCGCCATCAAGCATATATGTCACATACTGAACCTTACCATTTAAAACAACTAAAACTGGATCGCCGTATCCCGGTAACCTATCTTCTACGCTTATCCATTTACTCATTGTTATTTACTCCTTTGTTTTAACTCTTCTAAATCATGCTTTAAGTTACTTATAGTGGCATCAATTGCGTCTTCTAAGCTATCCCATTCTTCAGGGCCGCAATCACTAAACTGCTGAGCAACCTCGTCTAATATAAACAACATATCAGCAAACTTATTTTCGGTTAGTTTAGTCATGTTTATAACTCCTATTTAATTAAGCTTTGTTTATACGCTCTTTAGCAATGTTAAAATAATTCTCGTCTAACTCTATACCAATAAACTTACGGTTTAGATTTTTACATGCAACGCCAGTAGTGCCGCTACCCATTGTAAAATCTAACACCGTTTCATTTTCGTTGGTGTAGGTCTTGATTAAGTATTCCATTAATGCGACTGGTTTT
>JAAGZR010000299.1 GCA_024206155.1 Aliivibrio sp. | reverse complement strand
GAGAAATCACCTTGAGTTTCGATTTCAACGACTAACTCTAAGTTCTCAATACGGATACCAAACTCATCTGCACGATAATAACCAGGCTCATTAGATAATACCATTCCTGGGACAAGAGCTGTGTTGTTGACTACTTTAGCAATACGTTGAGGTCCTTCGTGAACACTTAGGAAGTGACCAACACCGTGACCAGTACCGTGATCGTAATCGTAGCCTTGAGCCCATAAATGCTGGCGAGCAAGAATATCGAGTTGATGACCACAAGTTCCTTTAGGGAAGCGAGCAGAAGCTAAACCAATGTGGCCTTTTAACACCAAAGTAAATTGTTGTTTGATGTCATCACTTGGTGTACCTACTGGCAAGGTTCGAGTAATGTCTGTTGTGCCATCTGAGTACTGACCGCCTGAGTCAACAAGGTATAAGCTGTTCATTTGTAGCTTACCTGGTTCTGGTTGGTTTTCATGATTATAGTGACACATTGCAGCATTGCCAGCAGCCGCAGAAATGGTGTCGAAACTTAAATCAGCTAAGGTTGCATCTTCTTCACGGAAAGTTTGAAGTTTATCAGCAAGTACTGCTTCGTTATGTAAGTAACCTGCTTCGATCTCAGTATCAAACCAAGTTAAAAATTTCACCATCGCAACGCCATCACGAATATGACAGGCTTTCATACCTGCCTTTTCTATTTCGTTTTTAGCGGCTTTTGGTAGTAAACATGGATCTGAGGCTTCAATGATTTCAGCACCAGCATCAGATAATACTAATGACGTCCATGCGTTTGAGGTTGCTGAATCAACTAATACTTTTTTACCAGTAAGTGATTGTAGAATTGATTGAAGTGCTTCTGGTTTGTGAACACGGACACCGTTACCTACATGAGCGTCAAACTCTGCTGGAAGGCGGCTCGGATCTAAGAAGAAATCCACGGTTTCATCTGCGTGAATAATCGCATGAGAAAGCAATACTGGAAGACGAGATACGTCTAAACCACGCACGTTCAGTAACCAACAAATTGAATCTAATTGCGTTAATAGTGCCGCATCTGCATTTTTCTTTGTTACTTCTTTGGCTATTTCTTGACGTTTATCGACGCTTGATTGGCCTACTAGAGCTAATTCCATTAAACGAACATCAGAAACCTTAACCTCAGGACGGTCTTGCCAAATTAAGTCGATTGGATTTTCGCTGACCGTTTCAAGTGTGACAAAGCCTTCAACAGTTTTTGTTGCACTCTTAAGCCATTGTGCTGTGTGCATGCGAGGGTCAATAGCCACTTTAGCATTTATAGCTAATGTATCTTTAATCCACTCTAATAGCGGCTCTTCATGAAGGTGGCGATATTCAAACACTTCTGCAGGTACTTGCTTACGAACTTGAACCGTGTAACGACCATCAACAAAAATAGCGGCTTTATCTTTGGTGATAACCGCAGCACCAGCAGAGCCAGTAAACCCTGTTGCCCACAATAGACGCTCGTTATGTTCAGGAATGTACTCGCCTAAAAATTCATCTTCATGTGGAATGATAAGGGCGTCGAAATCTTGTTGAGCAAGCCAAGAGCGAAGTTGCTTTATGCGTTGAGAAGTTTGAGGATGCATCTGGATTGTCCTTATTATTGTTCTGTCCGTATCGTTCCGAGGCAGAAGCATAGTTATATTATTGAGCTATAACCTAGCGCTTTTATTGCGTATCTGCAATTGTTGATGCTGATAAATCTTTACAGTGGCTAATTATGATATCGCGTAGCCAGCAATTGGCAGCATCATTATCTTTTTGTTGATGCCAAAAAAGAGTGTAAGCCATTTGGGGTAACTCTGTTGGCAGAGGTAATACAACCAAATTGAGTTGCTTAGCGACAAGTTTAATAAAGTGACTGGGTGCGGTGAACACCAAATCAGTATGAGTACATAAACTGGCAGCACTATTAAAATCAGGCACGATAATGGCAATGCTTCGTTCTAATCCTTTATCAGCTAATTTGTAATCAAGTAACCACTGATCTTTACCATCACAACGCACCTGAACGTGACGCTGTTGAAGATAAGTATCTAATGTCCACTCTCGAGTGAGTACCGGATGGTCTTGACGAACCAAGCACATTTGACTATCTCGATAAATCTCTTGGCCTCGAATATCAGCAGGCGTTTGCATTGTGATGTTTGCGTATTTTGGATCGAGATCTTTCCCTGTTATACCTATATCCATTTCACCAGATTGCAGTTTCTTTAAGGTATTGGTATCCCAAGCGTGGGTATCTAGCATTACATTCGGCGCTTCATTTAAAATGTAAGACATAAAGTGTGGCAAAAGCAGTGGATAGGTACTCTCCACTAACCCGACACGAAAACGATAATGACTGCGCTGAGGCTCAAAGGTGGCAGATTCTGTGATGCTTTCTAAATGACTTAATAAGGTGTGCAGTTGAACCTGAAGATTACGAGCTTTTGCTGTGGGCAATAGACCATAAGCGGTACGAGTAAACAGGGGGTCGTTAAATTGTTCCCGCAGTTTTGCTAGGTTTTTACTTACCGAAGACTGGCTTAAACAAAGGCGCTGCGCTGCACGTGTAACGCTTTTTTCTTCCAATAATAGATGAAGTGTAAGCAATAAATTGAGGTCAATTTTGCTCAGTTTTTCAAAAAACATAGAGATATTCCAAAATAGAATGTTAGATCTGAATATAAACCATTTCTGTTCATATCTCTAATTACGTACACTCCACGAACTATTTTAGGAGTTACACATGCACACGCCAGTTTCAGCATTACCAATACAACAATCAGATAAAAAAATTATTACGTTAATGGTTATTTTGGTTTTATTCAGCCCATTAGCTATCGATATCTATCTTCCTGCTTTACCTATGATGGTAAGTGAATTTCAAGTAGCGCCAACGTTAGGTCAAGATACGATTACTTGGTTTATGTTTAGTATGGGCCTTGGTCAGTTGTTCGCAGGTCCACTTGCTGACCGTTATGGGCGTCGTCCAATTGCTTTAACGGGTATTGTCATTTATGGCTTGAGTGCAGCTCTTGCGTATTCAGCTCAGGAGATGGAAATGCTATTAGTTGCTCGATTGCTGCAAGGTTTTGGTGCGTGTGCGACGTCAGTTGCTGCCTTTGCTTCGGTTCGAGATTCGTTTGGTGCAGAAAAAAGCGGCCGAATGATCAGTTACCTTAACGGAGCTATCTGTTTTATACCGGCATTAGCCCCTATTTTGGGCAGTTACTTAACCATTCATTTTGGTTGGCGTTCAAACTTCAGTTTTATGGCTGGTTTTGCATTAGTCGCTCTTGCGTTGATAGCGATTAATTACAAAGAAACAAAACCGAAAGATACAGTACAAACAGGGCGATTAATTAGCCTATCTCGCTACTGGTCGGTATTACAACATCCAACGTTCTTATTCCACGCAACCTTATGTATGTTAGCGATGGGCGTTATCTTAGCTTATGTAACTTCCGCACCTGTTTTCCTGATTGATAAGTTAGGGCTAACAATGCAAGAATTTACTAATTGGTTTGCGGTAAATGCGGTATTAAATATCGCGGCGTGTTTTGCTGCACCTAAATTTATGATCAAATTCGGAACTCGAAAAGCGCTTCTTTTGGGCTTGAGTGTGCTCGTCGCCGCAGGTGGGTTGATGCTAGGGTTCCAACATATTCAGCAAGCTTGGGCGTTTATGATCCCGATTTTCTTCTCGTCAGTAGGCTTCGCATGGGTACTGGGTTCGGCGGCAGGTAAGGCATTAGCACCCTTTGGTGATAGAGCTGGCACTGCTGCTGCATTATTAGGGTTGTTTCAAATGAGTGGTGCAGGCGTCATTGTTGGCACAATGCAAAGATTAGCACTCCCTTCTGCACAGCTTCTAACACTAATGATGTGGCTTCTTATCCCAGGCTTGCTGATCCTATTAAGTAAAAAAGGTAAAGTATGGCATTCAGAGAAAATAGCAGAGCTAAGTTAAACTCTCTATTATCTAGTGTGACTTGTATCGTTCGAGGTTAATCGCATAATTTGTACATAAATAGAGCGTTTTTGGCTTTTAATATATTCAGTTAGTTTTCGTTTCAGTGTATATTCAACACTTAGATTATTATTGATTGATTATGAAAACAGGGCAAAACACGCAATGTCGATGTCTATTATTGAAATGGCTCGTGTTCTAGAGCAGATGGAAGAGTCGCCAGAGAAACTTATGTTTGGTCGACTTCTTTCTGAACTTGGTAATCAAAGCCAAGAACGAGTACGAAGTGCTGCACGACAAGTGTCTGTACCAACATTGCGTGATCTTATTTACCAATTCCAAGTGGTAATTGAAGAGCGCAAAGGCGAAACAACAAAAAAATTAGCCGAAGAGATGGCCAAAGAAGGCGTCTCTTTAGAAGATTTTCAAGCTTATTTAGCAAGCAAATAATGTGTGCTTGCTAAATAAGTAACAACAATAAAAAAGCAGCGAATGAACGCTGCTTTTTTTGTGTCTAATAAATCACTATTTATTCACTTTTAATCGCAGTTTCATTCTCTTTTTTCTTGCCATAAAATTGTTGTACTAATAATCCGCACACAATCATAACTAAGCCAATTAATGTTGATGGGTGGATCTCTTCACCAATGATATTTGCTAGAAGTAGTAAAGAAATAAATGGAGACGCAAAAATTAGATTACTTATACGAGCGGTATTTTGCGTTAATCGTAATGCTGACAACCACAATACAAACGTTATGCCCATCTCAAACAAACCGACATAAGACACGGCCAGCCAACCACTCATTGGGATTTGTGCCCAAGGAGCCCCTTCATAGATACTCAACCCAATAGCAACAGGAAGTGCGACTAAGAAACCAAGTAATAGCCCTAAAATAGGGTCGGCTTTATTTTTCGCATTTAAAATCCAGTAACTCGCCCACAATAATGTTGAAACGAGAGCCAGACCGACACCAAAAGGGCTGTCAAATTCTAAGCCTAATACATCACCTTTGGTGGCAATAACGATAACCCCAGCGTAGCCCAAGACACAAGCTATCCAATCTTGCTTACGTATTTTTTGACCAAGAAAAACCGCCGCCATTAAAGTCAAAGTAATTGCCCAGCTGTAATTTATTGGCTGGGCTTGAGAAGCCGGTAGTAAATCGTAAGACTTGAAGAGAACTAAGTAATAAGCCAGTGGATTAATTGCGCCTAATAAAATGTAGTACAAAGGGTTAGCTACAAAGGTATCCACTAATTTCGATAAGTTCTTTTGATAAGCGGCCACACCCGCTAATGCAACAATAGAGACGGCACTTGCGATAGTTAGCATTTGAGTGGGGGTAAAATGCTCAAGGGTGATTTTAAAAGCGGTTGCGACGGTTGACCATAATAGAACAGCAGCGATTCCAAATCCCAAAGCACGACGTTCATTCATTGTTATTATTCTCAGTTAGACATCCATTTAGTTCAGGAGTGTACCTGTGCTTGAAAAATAGTGTTAACTGGACATTTATCCAGTATCAAAATATTCTATAAGAATAAGTTTTTGTGTTGAGTGAGTTATGGAATTTTTTAATCAATTTGGTGGACATTTATTGTTTGGTTTTGCAGGGGCAAGCATTGCTTATGCCGTTGCACATGTATTAACCAAAAGTCGTAATCAGCAAGAGTTAGTCTTGTTAGAGCATGAATTAGAGTCAGAAAAAAAACTCGCCTCAACTCAATTAAACCAACTCAATCTGCAGTTAGAAAAACAACAAATAGCGCTGAATGAATTAGATGGCGAAAGAGATCAGTTAGCACAAGAACAAAAACAGTCTCATGGTCGCCTAATGGCCGCAATGGAAAAGTTGCGTTACTTTGATTCGATCCAAAAAGAGAAAGAATATTTAACTCAACAATTGGAATTTTCACGTCAAGCAAATTCGAATATTGAAGCAGAGCTGAGAGAACAAGAAGCGCGTCATGAAGAAGAGCGTAAATCGAGCCAAGAAAAGCTTGAGATGCTAGAGCGTGCAGAGTTACGTTTAAAACAACAATTTGAAAACTTAGCCAACCAACTTTTTGAACAAAAAACCAAAACGGTAGATGAGCAAAACAAAGTCAGTTTAGAAGGTTTGTTGTCACCATTAAAAGAACAGTTAGAAGGATTTAAAAGACAGGTTAACGACAGTTTTGGTTTTGAAGCCAAAGAGCGTCACACCTTAGTGCATGAAATTCGTAGCTTACAACAGCTGAATGAAAGAATGACACAAGAGGCGGTAAATCTGACCAATGCCCTTAAAGGCGACAACAAACAGCAGGGCAATTGGGGTGAAGTGGTCCTTGCTCGAGTACTGCAAGAGTCAGGGTTACGAGAGGGTCATGAGTACGATACTCAAGTCAGTATGGATGATGAAGACGGTAAGCGTTTTTATCCTGATGTGATTGTTCACTTACCTGATGAGAAAGACGTCGTGGTCGATTCAAAAATGACTTTGGTGGCGTATGAGCGATTTTTTAACAGCGACGACTTTAATCAAAAAGAACAAGCATTGGATGAGCACTTGATGGCCATTCGAGCCCATTTACGTGGATTAAGTAAAAAGGATTACCATAAGTTAAATGGCTTACGTAGTCTTGATTATGTCTTAATGTTTATTCCGGTAGAGCCAGCATTCCAAGTTGCAATTGAAGCAGATCCCTCTTTGATATCAGATGCTATGGAACAGAACATTATAATTGTCAGCCCTACAACGTTACTCGTGGCACTAAGAACTATTAGTAACTTATGGCGTAACGAGAGACAAAATCAGAACGCAAAAATCATCGCCGATCGTGCCAGTAAGTTATACGACAAAATGCGTTTATTTGTTGATGATATGGAAGCGGTAGGTGGCTCATTAGATAAAGCCAACCAAAGTTACCAAGGTGCAATGAATAAGCTCGCAAGTGGACGAGGCAATCTTATTCGTCAGGCAGAAAGCTTTAAAGAGCTAGGCGTTGAAGTGAAGCGAGATATAAATCGTAAATTTATTGAGCAATCTTTTGAAGCAGATACACTGCAAACACTTGGTGATAATGGCTTGGATAAAGTAGACTAGAGCGCTGTTGAATTCAGAGAGTAGGGATTCAGCGAACAATCTCTAGAGGACGAAAAATGACGGACAAGATGAACATGGCTGAAGAAACAACGCACTTCGGCTTCACCACAGTCGCGAAAGACGAAAAAGTAGCGAAAGTTGCAGAGGTATTTCACTCTGTAGCAGCAAAATACGACATCATGAATGACCTTATGTCTGGTGGTGTTCACCGTGTTTGGAAACGATTCACGATTGATTGCAGTGGCGTACGTCCTGGTCATAAAGTTCTTGATTTAGCCGGTGGTACTGGTGATCTTACGGCTAAATTCTCGCGTATTGTTGGTGATACAGGCCAAGTGATTTTAGCGGATATCAATAACTCAATGTTAAATGTCGGTCGCGATAAATTACGCGATATGGGTATTGTTGGTAACGTGAATTACGTACAAGCAAATGCGGAAGAACTGCCATTCCCTGATGATCACTTTGATTGTATTACCATTAGTTTTGGTCTTCGCAATGTGACAGACAAAGACAAAGCATTACGTTCGATGTTCCGCGTGCTTAAACCGGGTGGTCGTCTGCTAGTGTTGGAATTTTCAAAACCAATTCTTGAGCCATTATCAAAAATTTACGACGCGTACTCTTTTCACCTATTACCAAAAATGGGTGAAATCATCGCAAATGATGCAGACAGCTATCGTTATCTTGCTGAATCTATTCGTATGCACCCAGATCAAGAGACATTGAAGGGCATGATGGAAGAGGCAGGTTTTGAACAAGCAAATTACTACAACCTAACGGGTGGTATTGTTGCTCTGCACCGTGGTTACAAGTTTTAAAGGATAAAACCAATGCCATTAGAACCGTTTGTAACAGGCGTGATGGAAACAGGGTTAAATACACTGTTAAAAGAATCACCAGATAGTAAAGCTGCTTTATTGCGCTTAAAAGGCAAAATTATTCATGTTCATTTAAATGAAGTGAGTAAGGATCTTTTCTTTGTCTTTAGTCATTTACAAGTTGATATTCTTTCTCAATTTGAAGGCCAAGCGGATTGCTATCTTGCTTTAAATCTTTCTGTTTTGCCGCAATTGCGTAACCAAAACAATATCACTCAACTTATCAAACAAGATAAGTTGGTATTAGAAGGTGATTTAAAACTTGCCCAGCAATTTTCAGGGTTACTTGAAGAGTTAAAACCTGATGTAGAAGAGAAGTTATCTCAATACACAGGAGATATTGTTGCTCATACGTTAGTAAGTGGCGTGAAAGGCAGTGCGTGTTGGGTAAAAAAACAAATTACTCGTCAAACACGTCATGCAGCAGAAGTATTAACGGAAGAGTGGAAAATCGCACCAGCACCATTAGAAATTGCACACTTCTGTGACCAAGTCTCTGATGTTGAAAATCAACTCGCAAAGTTAGATGAACGTTTAACGCGATTATTAACTAATAATCCAATGGAGCGCGCATGACGCCATCAGAGTTAAAACGCCTATATCACATTACCAAGGTACAACTTGAGTATGGCTTGGATGAATTACTGCCTGATCATGCGTTAACTCAACTACCAAAGCGTTTACGCCGTGGCCTTTTTTGGATTAAAAATAAGCATCCAGAAAAACCACTTGGGGAACGCTTACGTTTAGCGTTGCAAGAACTTGGCCCTGTTTGGATTAAGTTCGGTCAAATGATGTCGACTCGTCGTGATCTCTTTCCTCCGCATTTAGCAGACCAGTTGGCATTATTACAAGATCAGGTCGCTCCATTTGATGGTCAATTAGCAAAAGACCAAATGGAAATATCATTAGGTGGACCACTAGAAAATTGGTTCACTGATTTCGATATAACCCCATTGGCTTCAGCTTCGATTGCACAGGTTCATACTGCCAAACTTAAAGAGTCGGGACGTGAGATTGTTCTGAAAGTAATTCGCCCTGATATTCGTCCTGTGATAGAAGCCGATATTCGTTTAATGTATCGCATGGGAAGGTTAGTTGAACAACATATTCCTGAAGCGCACCGTTTAAAGCCGGTTGAAGTCATTGAGGAATACGAAAAAACGCTAGTGGATGAACTAGACTTAAGAAGAGAGGCCAGCAATGCAATGCAGCTACGCCGAAACTTCGAAGGTAGCGAAGAACTTTATGTGCCTGAAGTCATTTTAGATTTAAGCTCTGAACATTTAATGGTCTCTGAGCGCATTTATGGAATTCAAGTATCTGACATTGCACAGTTAGAAAGAAATGGCACCAACATGAAGTTATTGGCTGAACGTGGTGTATCGGTATTCTTTACTCAAGTATTCCGTGACAGTTTCTTTCATGCAGATATGCACCCTGGCAATGTTTTCGTTAATCCAGATAATCCAGATAATCCACAATGGATAGGACTAGATTGCGGTATTGTTGGAACGTTAAATAAAGAAGATAAACGGTATTTAGCCGAAAATTTATTGGGCTTCTTTAATAGCGATTATCGTAAAGTCGCACAATTACATGTTGATTCAGGTTGGGTTCCGGCAGACACGAATGTCGAAGAGTTTGAGTTTGCAATCCGTATGGTGTGTGAGCCTATTTTTGCCAAGCCATTAGGGGAAATCTCTTTTGGTCATGTGCTATTGAACTTATTTAATACCGCACGTCGCTTTAATATGGAAGTGCAGCCACAACTGGTATTATTGCAAAAAACATTATTGTACATAGAAGGGTTAGGACGGCAGCTTTACCCTCAACTGGATCTATGGGCAACCGCCAAACCGTTTTTAGAAACGTGGATGGCAAAACAGATTGGACCGGCAGCCTTTGTGACTGCTTTGGCTGAGAAAGCGCCATTCTGGGCAGAAAAACTACCTGAACTACCTGATTTAGTTTATGACAGTTTGCGCCAGGGCAAAGTTCTCAATCAGCGAATGGATAAACTCTACGCAGGGTATCGTCAAAGTAAGCGACAACAAGCAAAAGGTAAATTCCTATTTAATGTTGGTGCAACTCTGCTGATTTGTTCTGCGGTTTTATTAACCAGTAACATTACTGCGTTAGCATCAATTAGTGCTGCTACAGGGGGCACGTTTTGGCTATTAAGCTGGCGAGCATATCGTCAATAAACGTTACTCTATTTAGCAATTTTTTAACCCCTAACACGCTGAGGAAATAAGCATGGGTGGTATTAGTATTTGGCAACTTCTTATTATTGCGGTAATTATTATTCTACTATTCGGTACGAAGAAATTACGCGGTGTAGGCAGTGATTTGGGTTCTGCAGTTAAAGGCTTTAAAAAAGCAATAAGCGATGAAGACACAGCAAAAGATGCGAAAAAAGACGCAGATTTTGTTGCTCCTCAAAACTTAGAGAAAAAAGAAGCAGAAACAGTAGAAAAACAAAAGCAAAACGACAAAGAGCAGGCATAACACGTGTTTGATATCGGTTTTTGGGAACTGATACTGATCTCTGTTGTTGGGCTCGTTGTGTTGGGACCTGAGCGCTTGCCAAAGGCGATTCGTTCGGTAGTTCAATTTGTGAGTGCAGCAAAAACCATGGCGAATAACGTCAAAGATGAGCTGTCTCAAGAGTTGAAAATACAAGAGCTACAAGAAAATTTGCGTAAAGCAGAACAGATGAATATGGAAGACTTAGCCCCTGATCTTAAAAAATCAGTGGAAGAGTTAAAACAAGCGGCAGCTGATGTCACTCGTCCATATGCAAAACCAGAAGAAAGTGTAGATGCCCAAAAGGTAGATACAGCAGCTCCGGTGGCATCTGATTCAACTTCTAAAACAAAAGCAGAGTAATTATGTCATCAGCTGAACACTCTCAACCGTTGTTAACTCATCTGCTAGAGCTAAGAAATCGTCTATTAAAGGCATTAATTGCTGTAATAGTAGTATTTTTAGGTCTGGTTTGGTTTGCTAACGACATTTATGAGTTCTTATCTGCTCCCTTGGTAGAAAGATTACCAGCGGGCGCAACGATGATAGCAACTGATGTCGCGTCACCTTTTTTCACGCCCATAAAGCTGACTTTGGTGGCATCGGTATTTGTTGCTGTACCTATGATTCTTTATCAGGTGTGGGCATTTGTGGCTCCAGGACTGTATAAGCATGAGAAAAAGCTCATCATGCCATTACTGTTCTCAAGTTCTTTATTGTTTTATGCTGGTGTCTCTTTTGCTTACTTTGTTGTCTTTCCTTTGGTGTTTGGTTTCTTTACCACAATTGCACCTGAAGGGGTTCAAGTAGCAACCGATATCGCTAGTTATCTTGATTTTGTCTTAGCGCTATTTATGGCCTTTGGTATTGCATTTGAAGTACCTGTTGCCATTATCTTACTGTGCTGGACAGGAGCAACAACGCCTGAAATACTCAGAGAAAAGCGACCATACATTGTAGTGGGTGCTTTTGTGGTTGGTATGATGCTGACGCCACCAGATATTATCTCTCAAACCTTGCTTGCAGTACCTATGTGTATTCTGTTTGAAATTGGTTTGTTCTTCTCACGTTTTTACGTAAGAGAAGAAAATGAAGATGATATGGAAAAAGATGAAGCGTAATGCTTGATTAAGAACCTATAAAAGCGCTGATATGAAGTCAGCGCTTTTTTTATGTCTTGTTTTTATCAATATATTTTTACGCACAATTAAGGTGGCAATTTAGCATTATGGTGATTAAAGTGATCATGATCACGATTAAACTTTAGTATTAGAATAGAAAGAAGAGACAAAGTAGAACTCCCTTGTGCGAGATCTCTTACAAATTAGTAAGATTTTGCACTTCATTTGTAGTTTATATTACCTTTTTATTCTTAAGTTGCTGATAAATAATTATTTATTATTCATCATAAAATAGCGAATATTTTTTTTGCAAATATTCGTAATTAGTCTATTGCTGAAATAATCGAAAAGCGTAATCTAATTGGTGTCGGAAGGATGCTGACACGGAACAGGAATTAGCCAAGGATTTGGTACGCTTCAGGATGAGGCATTCGGTTACTTAGGATTAGTAATCGGCACGGATAGCGAAATGGACATTGAATGGACGCAATAGTAACTAGGATGGTTGCTACTAAGGAAAGACAATGGACACCTCTAGGATTGAGGTAAATGGACTGCACATCAGGATGATG
>JAAGZR010000298.1 GCA_024206155.1 Aliivibrio sp. | reverse complement strand
TATACTATCAAGGATTTGATGCATGGAGCACCATTAGTAGCCGGATTGCTGCGAGTAAAGTTATAACCCCGTTAGACGAGAGTCTAGCGGGGTTTTTCTTGTTTGGGGCAAAGTAAAAAAGCAGGGTTCAGATCGGTCGCAAGCTCCCTTAAAGGTTTCAGGGGTATGCGTGATGAGTTTTCTATACTAGCTAGAAACTATACGCTGCGCTAACTAGATACTATAAGAGCGAGTGTTGTGACGTTGGAATAGTAAAGTTAAAGAATCAGATTTCGCTCTTATAGAAGCGAAGCGGTCTAGCCTCTAGTTAGCGAAGCGTATAGGCTCTTCCTGAAATCTGATCCTTATTCCAAAAACACCATGACCCGTGTGCGAGATCTCTCACAAACAAGTGCGATTTTTCACTTTATTTATAGTTAAATATAACTAGGGTTAATTTAAGTTGTTGATATTTAATGTTTTCATGTGTTTCAGAAAAATAGCGATAATTATTTTTGCAAAAGTTTGAATTTAGTCTATTGCTGAAAATAATGAAAAGCGTAATCTTATTGGTGTCGGAAGGATGCTGACACGGAACAGGAATTAGCCAAGGATTTGGTACGCTTCAGGATGAGGCACTCGGTTACTTAGGATTAGTAATCGGCACGGATAGCGAAATGGACATTGAATGGACGCAATAGTAACTAGGATGGTTGCTACTAAGGAAAGACAATGGACACCTCTAGGATTGAGGTAAATGGACTGCACATCAGGATGATG
>JAAGZR010000297.1 GCA_024206155.1 Aliivibrio sp. | reverse complement strand
TACACCGAGTTTCATGGTACTTGAACGTGGCTCTAATACCGCGATAATCTTCTTATCACCCACTTTATTACGTAGGCCACCTAGCGTTAGATCAATCGCTGTTGGATGATGAGCAAAATCATCATAAACCGTCACCCCATTCACCTCACCTTTAAGCTCTAGACGACGCTTAGTATTAATAAACTTACCTAACGCTTCACAGGCTAAATCAGGAGTAACACCAACATGGCGAGCAGAAGCGACAACCATCAATGCATTACTTACATTATGATCACCAACTAAGTCCCAATTAACTTGCCCAACTTTTTCACCTTCAAAATAGACATCAAATACGCTGCCATCTTTTACTTGTTTTATTGCCTTCCACTGACCATCATCGCCTGTAAATTCAAGATCACTCCAGCAACCTTGATCTAACACTTGCTCAAGTGGTTTATCTTGTTTTGGTGCAAAAATACGACCAGTACTTGGAACAGTTCTAATTAAATGATGGAATTGACGTTGAATAGCAGCAAGATCATCAAAAATATCAGCATGATCAAACTCTAAATTATTTAATACAAGGGTGCGTGGGCGGTAATGCACAAACTTAGAACGTTTATCAAAAAAAGCACTGTCATATTCATCTGCTTCGACCACAAAAAACATGCTTTCGCCTAATCGAGCCGACTGTCCGAAATTACCAAGCACCCCACCGACTAAGAAACCAGGTTTATAACCACACTCTTCAAGTACCCATGTAAGCATGCTAGCAGTAGTCGTTTTACCATGAGTACCAGCAACTGCCATCACCCAGCGATCTTGTAACAAAAACTCTTGTAACCATTGTGGACCAGAGGTGTATTTCAGGTTCTTATCTAAGACATACTCAACACATGGATTTCCACGACTCATTGCATTACCAATTACCACCAAGTCTGGCGCAGGGTGTAACTGACTCGGATCAAATCCTTGGATAATCTCAATGCCTTGAGATTCTAATAACGTACTCATTGGAGGATAAACGTTAGCATCGCACCCAGTGACTTTATGCCCAAGCTGACGGGCTAATGTTGCAGCACCTCCCATGAAGGTGCCACAGATACCAAGGATATGAATATGCATAATTACAACCGTCTTATTTTATTAAATTAGTAAGTAACCTCAATTCAAAGTTACTTCAATACTCTTAAAAAGTTCTATGCTATAGAATGAATTACAGCAAACAGTAACACAACCACTGTAAAAATAAATCAGTACCTAACCCTACTTAGCATTGATATCTAATAACAGAGAATTAAAGGAATAACTATGTCTAAAATAAGAACTCTCGGTGAATTTATTGTTGCCAAACAACATGACTTCCCTCATGCAAGTGGAGAGCTCTCTTCCCTTATTGGTTCAATTAAATTGGCTGCTAAAATTGTAAACCGTGAGATAAATAAGGCGGGACTGGTTGATATCACTGGCGCTTCGGGTGAAGAAAATATTCAAGGTGAACAGCAGCAAAAACTCGATCTTTACGCTAATGATAAATTCAAGGCGGCATTAGAAAATCGAGGGCAAGTCTGTGGTGTCGCAAGTGAAGAAGAAGATGAAGCCGTTGCCTTTAATAAAGCATTAAATAAAGACGCTAAATACGTGGTATTGATGGATCCACTAGATGGGTCATCAAATATTGATGTTAACGTATCTGTAGGAACTATTTTCTCTATTTATCGTCGTATTTCACCAATTGGTACCCCTCCTACAGAAGAAGATTTCCTACAACCAGGAAACCAACAAGTTGCTGCAGGCTATATTATTTATGGTTCATCAACCATGTTGGTTTATAGCACAGGAAATGGCGTTCATGGTTTTACCTATGACCCATCGCTTGGTGTCTTCTGTTTATCTCATGAAGATATGAAGATCCCTAAAGATGGTAATATTTATTCAATCAACGAAGGTAATTACATCCGTTTTCCTGAAGGGATAAAACAATACTTAAAATACTGCCAAGAAATGAAGCCTGAAGATAATCGACCATATACATCTCGTTATATTGGTTCTTTAGTTGCTGACTTCCATAGAAATTTATTAAAAGGCGGCATTTA
>JAAGZR010000296.1 GCA_024206155.1 Aliivibrio sp. | reverse complement strand
TAGCGGCGAAAAACTTCCAATCAGCGATGTTTATTTTGCGTCAGCTAGAGTTCGGCATGTTCGATTTCACTTTGCACACAAATTACGATCCTGATTTAGGTGCCAAAGTATTAGAAACGCTGGCTGAAGTAAAAGCGAAAGTTGCGGTATTACCAAGTGTTGAGTGGAACCGTTTCTCTCATAGCTTTAGCCATATTTTTGCAGGTGGTTACGGTGCAGGTTATTACAGCTACCTATGGGCAGAAGTATTATCAGCGGATGCGTTCTCTCGTTTTGAAGAAGAAGGTATTTTTAATACAGAAACAGGCCAAAGTTTCTTGACTAATATTCTTGAAATGGGCGGCAGTGAAGAGCCAATGGAACTGTTCAAGCGCTTCCGTGGTCGTGAACCACAAGTGGATGCGATGTTGCGTCATGCGGGAATTGGCAAATAAAGCTATACGCTGGCGCTAACTAGAAACTGTGCGCTTCGCTTCTATAAGAGCAGAAAATGTAAGTATGGATAAATAATTTATCAAGTTACCGCTTTTCTGCTCTTATCGTTTCTAGACGCGAAGCGTTATAGTTAGCGATAGCGTATCGAGAAATTAAACCCACTCAATCTCTTCATCTGCGTGCTTTTGACACTCTTCTTTTACCATCTCGATAAATTCCATGCCCGTCTTAGAACATGTCCATTTCTCATTGGTATAAGCAAAATGGAAGCCGCCAGATTTTGACGCTAACCAGATTTCGTGCATTGGTTCTTGTTTGTTAATTACGATTTGGCTGCGGTTTTCAAACTCTAGTGTTAATACGTTTCCAGTGATAACCGGTTCAATATCAGCACCTGAATCATCGATCATATCTTCGATTAATTGCAGTTTTTCATCGACTAGTTCGTGAAATTCAGTGTTATTCATCTTGTTTATCCTATTGCTTTTCTTGGCTGTGGTGCGATTATAGAGAGCATAACCAGATATTAACACTAATGGTAAAATCTTATGCAAAAAAGAGTGATGGCGTTAATGCTATTGAGTGCCTTAACACTGGCTGGCTGTGGTCAAACAGGGGCGTTATACATGCCAGCAGATGACGCACCAAAAACAGAAGTAGCAGAATAATTTATTTGTAGTCAGTGTATTTGAATCATCACTGGCTAATAAACACTGAACTAGACAAGGAAGACGACATTGGATTATTTCAATTATAAGGATGATGGACAACTTTGGGCTGAAGAGTTACCGGTTGCACAATTAGCAGAACAGTATGGCACACCATTGTATGTGTATTCTCGTGCGACATTAGAGCGCCATTGGAATGCATTTGATAGCTCTGTTGGTGAGCAACCTCACCTTGTATGTTATGCCGTTAAAGCAAACTCAAATATTGGTGTGTTGAATGCACTTGCTCGTCTAGGCTCAGGTTTTGATATTGTGTCTCAAGGTGAGCTTGAGCGCGTTGTGGCAGCCGGTGGCGACCCAACTAAAGTCGTCTTCTCTGGCGTTGGAAAAACAGCCGTTGAAATGCGTCGAGCGCTAGAGCTTAATATTAAATGTTTTAATGTGGAATCAGAGCCAGAGCTTGAGCGCTTAAATGCCGTTGCTGCTGAGATGGGGGTTATAGCGCCTATTTCATTACGTATTAATCCTGATGTGGATGCAAAAACACACCCATATATTTCAACGGGCTTACGTGATAATAAATTTGGTATCGCGTTTGATCGTGCACCTGAAGTATACAAATTTGCACAAACCCTATCGAACTTAGATATCCAAGGCATTGATTGTCATATCGGCTCTCAGTTAACCGATATTACGCCATTCATTGATGCCACAGATCGTCTTCTTGCCTTGATTGATGATTTAAAAGCACAAGGTGTCAATATTCGCCATCTTGATGTAGGTGGTGGCTTAGGCGTAGTTTATCGTGATGAATTACCGCCACAACCATCAGAGTACGCAACCGCATTATTAAGTCGCCTAACCGGTCGTGAAGATCTTGAATTAATTTTTGAACCGGGACGTGCCATTGCTGCAAATGCTGGTATTTTAGTGACTAAAGTTGAGTTCCTAAAACACACAGAACATAAAAACTTTGCCATTATTGATGCGGCAATGAATGACTTAATGCGCCCAGCGTTATATCAAGCGTGGCAAGATATTGTGCCGGTAACTCCTCGTGAAGGAGTGGCGCAAAGTTATGATTTAGTGGGTCCTATTTGCGAAACCGGTGATTTCTTAGGTAAAGACCGTGACTTAGTTCTCGAAGCGGATGACTTACTTGCCGTTCGTTCGTCTGGAGCCTATGGTTTTGTGATGTCATCAAACTATAATACGCGTACTCGAGCAGCAGAAATTATGGTGGATGGCGAGCAAGTTCATCTTGTTCGTAAAAGAGAAGAGTTAAACTCACTCTGGGAGCTAGAATCCATCTTACCGAATTAACTTAGATTTAAAGAGCAGGGAACCTAAGGCGACTTGCTCTTTTGCTATTCAACCTAAAAGAAAAAATAAGAAGAACAACTATGCACTTTCATTTTTCTAAAATGCACGGGCTAGGCAATGACTTTATGGTTGTTGACTGCTTAACTCAAAATATTTTCTTTTCGCCAGATTTGATCCGTCGTTTAGCTGACCGTAACCGTGGTATCGGTTTTGATCAGCTCTTGGTGGTTGAAGCCCCTTATGATCCAGAAACTGATTTCCATTACCGAATTTTTAACGCGGATGGTACTGAAGTAGAACAGTGTGGTAATGGCGCGCGTTGTTTTGCTCGTTTTGTACGAATGAAAGGCTTAACCAATAAAATCAG
>JAAGZR010000295.1 GCA_024206155.1 Aliivibrio sp. | reverse complement strand
TAAGTAACACGAACAACAATAGATAAATCATAATCCCTTATTCAATCAGCCTTTAGGCTAGATAGTCGAGTCCTGATACAGCAATCGAATCAATATTTTTGCATTTAACCTAGTACGTACTAAATGATATAATACTATCAAAATCCCTTTACAAAAAAGGGTTTCCATAAATTAACTTAGTACGTACTAAAGGGGTTACATGACGCAAGATAATAGCGATCGTAAACAAATCAGATTCGGGCATGAACTTTTAGACCTAATAAATAAAGCTCGTGGCGACACTTCACTAAGTGCCTATGTGAAACAGGCGTGTAAGTCTCAAGCAATCCAAGATTTAACAGATCATGTTGATAACCATAAGGAAAAACTTTGCAAGTCTTGCGGTACAATAAAACCCCTTTCTAATTTCGCAGCAGATAAAAGCAAATCACTAGGGCGAGTATCTAAATGCAAAACGTGCAAAGCTCAATATGACAAGGAGCGTTATGTTAAGTAAACGCAGATACATTAACGAATATCCAGTTTTAGACGTTACAGCGTTGCACAATCGAGGATATGTAAAACCAAATACAAGCGGTGAAAGCTCGTGTAAAAGTCGTGAGTGTGTCGTGTGGGCTTTTTCTTGGCGTTGTATGGATAATTCAATTAGAACGGCTTACAGGCTTTCTGGCGGTGATTATGATGGTAATTATCAGCATGAAATAGAATTAATCACACAATCAGTTAATTATGGCGGTTCTCGCTTCTTTTTGGTTTGCCCTTGCTGCAATGCTAAGCGTAAACAGATTTATTTTGTTTCTGGTAACGCAGCGTGTCGAACTTGCAACGGTTTGCACTATCAATCGCAGTCTGAATCACATCAAGATAGAAAGTATCGCAAGTTAGATAGGCTGCTCAGCAAAGTTAATAATTTTGGTTATCGGTTTGATGGTCACTACAAAAACAATAGGCAACACTGGCGAACATTTGAAAAGTTAAACCTGGAGATCAACGCAATTCAACAATCCATCTTCGCAGATATTGGAAAACGGTTTGGGCTTAATGAAGTACAGAGGCATTTCTTTTAGGCATACGAAATACATTGAAAACTTAGGTTTTAATCAAGTACCACACAGCCATTAAAACCAGTAACCGCCTTGTATGCCTTGTTCATAGCGTCCATTACAGCGTCACAGTCTGATACTTTGCATCGTAATGAATCGTG
>JAAGZR010000294.1 GCA_024206155.1 Aliivibrio sp. | reverse complement strand
TTTGTAACAAGCAAAGAAAAACGTATAGCAGAGCTTGACAACCCACTTGTATTACTAATTGAGTCACCTATAGAATCTGTTCGTAAGATTCAGTCGGTACTTGAATATGTAATTAAAAACAAAAAGCCTTTACTTATTATTGGTGATTTAGAAACCGAGGTGTTAGCTACGCTAGCAATGAATAAGGTTAAAGGTAATATAAAAGTAAATGTAGTAAACGCGCCTACATACGGTATAAATAAAAAAGATACAATGTCTGATTTAGCTATGCTAACTGGTGCTACTGTTATCAATGAAGATCTTGGTGATGACTTAGACGTTATAAACCCAGACTTCCTAGGATCATGTTTTAAGAGCACAACTAGTGATACAGATACAATACTTCAAGTAGATACTTCTACTGACGAGATAAAGCGTTTAATTGATTCAGTTAAAAAACTAATATCTAAAGCTAAAGCTCCCGGTGAAATTATAAGACTTGAAAAAAGATTAGCTAGACTATCAGCGAAAGTTGCAGTTGTAAAAATAGGGGCTAACTCAGAGATAGAGTTAAAAGAAAAATCAGATAGAGTCGAAGATGCTATCTGTGCTACTAAAGCCGCGGTAAAAGAAGGTATAGTATCTGGAGGTGGTATAGCTCTTCGCGATGCATCTAATAAAACCAAAGGTAAAACCGTTGGTGAAAAGATATTGCTAGAGGCTATTAAAGCTCCGTTTAAAACTATACTAAATAACGCTGGACTAGAAGAGGTTGGTACGCCCGAAGAAGGTATGGGTGTTAATGTAGTTACAGGTGAAACTGTTCACATGGTTGATACAGGGATTATAGATCCTTTACTTGTAACTAAAAGCGCACTCAAACACGCGGCTTCAGTGGCTACCACTATATTATCTACAGATTGTGTAATCAATAATTTAAGAGTTGGAGATGAAAGCAGTAGGTAGAAATATAGTAATAAAAAAGAAAAAAGAAGACACCGTCAAAAAAACTGACGGTGGTCTTATGTTAACTGGTAAACAAAGAGTTGATATTCGTTATAAAGAAGCAACTGTACTTCATTGTGGTAACGACGTTAAAGGTGTAGAAGAAGGTCAAACAATATTCTACGATAAAAACGCTAGCCACAGACTTGAAGTAGACAAGCAAGTTTTTTATGTTATACGAGATGTAGACGTTGTAGTTGTGCTATGAGAATAGATGCTAGTGACATTAGGGATTTAAATCTTCTTAAACACTATCGTATAATACGTAAGTGGGCTTGTAAAAATAATGATTTAAACGATGCAGAGCTAGAGCTTTTAATATATTTAGACTGTATGGATATGTTTACTAGAAAAGATTTTGAAGACGGTACATATTCTTTTAGTTGGGATAATCGTAGATGGAACAAGCTTTTACAAAATGATTGGATTACGCTTTGGCGAAGAAACAATAGAACTACACAAAAGTATAATATATATAAAGTTTCTTTTAAAGGCAAACAACTAATATCAAGAGTATATAAAATAATGCTTGGTGAAGAGGATATACCCACTAGTACTAGGCGCAACAGTATAATGAAAGGCAAAAGCTATAGCGATAAAGTTTATTCATTTGCTATTAACAATGTCAATAAAGATAAAGAAAGATAATTATG